>DASRMZ010000239.1:0-12893 GCA_035647675.1 Thermoclostridium sp.
GCTATAAATATGGCTATTATTGGCATGGTGGTAGTTTTCGGTGCGCTAATTTTGATCATTATCTGTATAAAAATATACACTGGAATAATCGCGAAACTTGAGAATAGGAAAAACAACGATGCCAATAATGGTGGTGGAAAAGATGTTACTGTTCAGCCCACTGCAAATGCAAATCCCAGCTCATCTGTAGACGAGTTAAGTCCTGAGCTTATTGCAGTTATTTCCGCAGCAATTGCTGCAAGTATGGGTAGCTCCAGTATAGGGCTACAGGTTAAATCCATTAAGCGTATAGGACATACTACCCCTATCTGGAATGTTGCTGGAAGAAAAGAATATATTCTTTCAAAAATATAGTATTTTTAAATAAAGGAGATTATTATGTGGCAAGATTTTACGAGTGCAATATCAAAACTCGCTTCTGAATCGGGTTTTGCGAACATGACAGCTCTCCATTTGGTAATGATAGCAATAGCTTTGGTTTTTCTATATCTTGCAATAGTGAGAAATTACGAACCATTATTGTTGGTTCCAATAGCTTTTGGTATGCTAATTGCAAATCTACCTCTTGGGGATTTGATGAATCCAGCTTTGTGGGATGCCGATCCTATCAGCTTTGAAGCAATACTTCAGCAGGGCGGTCTATTAGATTTATTGTATCTTGGGGTTAAGCTTGGAATATACCCACCGTTAATATTTCTTGGAATAGGTGCTATGACGGATTTTGGTCCTCTAATTGCAAATCCTAAGAGCCTGCTGTTAGGTGCTGCAGCTCAGTTCGGTATTTTCGGGGCATATCTAGGTGCTATGGCACTAGGTATTTTTACTCCACAGCAATCTGGTGCAATAGCCATTATAGGTGGCGCAGACGGTCCGACAGCAATATGGCTTACTTCTAAGCTCGCACCCGAGCTTTTAGGTCCGATTGCATTAGCAGCTTATTCATATATGGCTTTGGTTCCAATAATCCAGCCCCCAATTATGAAGGCATTGACTACAAAGAAGGAACGGGAAATTGTTATGGAACAGTTAAGACCTGTTTCAAAAACGGAAAAAGTATTGTTCCCGATTATTGTTACAATTATTGTAGTATTAATTATTCCGTCAGCTGCCCCACTTGTTGCAATGCTAATGCTAGGTAACCTTTTTAAAGAATCTGGCGTAGTAGAGCGTCTAAGTGAAACTGCACAAAATGCATTAATAAATATAATTACAATTTGCTTAGGACTAACAGTAGGTGCTACTGCAAGTGCAGAAAAGCTAAGCCAACCAGGTTACGGATTGCAGGCTCTTTCAATTATCGCATTGGGCTTGATCGCCTTTTCTGTAGGAACTGCATCTGGTGTGCTATTTGGTAAGCTTATGAATAAATTATCAGGAGGCAAAATAAACCCATTAATAGGTTCGGCTGGTGTATCGGCTGTACCTATGGCCGCTCGTGTTTCTCAAACGGTAGGTCAAAAAGCCAACCCACAGAACTTCCTTTTGATGCATGCAATGGGTCCGAATGTTGCCGGTGTTATTGGTTCAGCTGTTGCAGCTGGTGTGCTCCTATCCATATTAGGCTAATTATATAAGCGACAAAAAGGACAGGTCAAAATACTTGTCCTTTTTTTAATATGTCTTTAGCTAAAATTTGCTTTGAAGTTACCACTCAATTGTGATAATCTT
Organism: Thermoclostridium sp.; assembly: GCA_035647675.1. Classification (GTDB taxonomy): domain Bacteria; phylum Bacillota; class Clostridia; order DSM-8532; family DSM-8532; genus Thermoclostridium. The sequence continues at coordinate 1,669 of DASRMZ010000239.1, forward strand.
CTACTTAAGAGCTTTTACAAAATAGCCTTTGTAAATATGAGCTGTGCAATGTGTAGCGATGAATTTTCGTTTATATCACAGTATATTGTACAGTGGTACACAAAATATGTAGCATCAAAAATGCTCATTTAAGGTGATGAATATGAAATATATAGTTCTTTTAGGGGACGGGATGTCGGATTATCCTGTACCAGAATTAAATAATAAAACTCCTCTTGAAGCTGCAAATAAACCAAATATGGATTACCTTGCGCAAAAGGGTGAAATGGGACTTGCTAAAACCATTCCCGTTCAACACGACCCGGGTAGCGATGTGGCAAATTTATCAGTTTTTGGGTATGACCCTGTAAAGTACTATACTGGACGCTCACCTCTTGAAGCTGTGAGTATGGGTATTTCTCTTGGCGATAAAGATATTGCACTACGATGTAATCTTGTTACTTTATCCGATGAAAAAAACTACAAAGATAAAGTAATGGTTGATTATAGCTCAGGTGAAATCACAACTGACGAGTCTCGTGAACTGCTCAAGGTAATAGCAGAAAAATTCAATAGCAATACCTTCACTTTTTACCCTGGTATTAGCTATAGGCATTGCCTTGTCTGGAATGAGGGAAACATAGACTTAAATCTAACCCCTCCCCATGATATAAGCGGAAGAGAAATTACTGATTACTTACCAAAGGGTAATGGTAGTGAGGCTTTATTAAGGTTTATGGAGGAGAGCTATAGGGTTTTAAAAAACCATCCTGTTAATATTAATCGTATAAATAAAGGTCTTAATCCTGCCACTTCAATTTGGTTATGGGGTCAGGGAAGTAAGCCCTCTTTGAAGTCCTTCTATGAGAAGTTCCAGCTTACAGGAAGTGTAATATCGGCGGTGGACTTAATTCACGGTATAGGAATGCTTGCAGGCCTCAAACCCGTTCATGTTGAAGGTGCCACAGGCAACCTACACACAAATTATAAAGGTAAAGCACAAGCAGCATTAAATGAGCTTCAATCAGGCAGCGATTTTGTTTACATTCATGTTGAAGCACCCGATGAGTGTGGTCATCAAGGGCTTATTGAGGGTAAGGTTCAATCAATAGAAAAGATAGATTCAGAGGTTCTTGCTCCTTTAATGCAAGGTCTTTCAAAATATGATTATTCAATACTTTTACTCCCCGATCATCCCACCCCCTTATCAACAAAAACTCATTCACGAGAGCCTGTCCCTTATGTGATCTATAGGAGCAATCAACTAGAGAATCATCCAGCAAGGAGTTATTCCGAAAAAAAAGCAGCCTCTACGAATGTTTTTATAGACGAAGGGCATACACTAATGGAGAGATTTATTAAAAATATATAAATATCAATCTTACGTTATTATACTATAAAGGACTATTTCTTTTTCGAAATAGTCCTTTTAAAATTCACTTATTGTATTATACTGCCTTACTCCACTTCGAGTAACACTTCCAACGGTGGTATTTTTATTATCTGATCTATAACAATTGTGTTATATGGAGCCGGAATGTTATTATACTTGCCTAGCTTTCCAACATAATCATTATTATCCCCATAATACTTTTTAGCAATAGATGTAAGGGTATCCCCTCTTTGAACTCTATGTTCGCTCACCGGTGCCGTAGTTGGAGTTGGTTCGGGTGTAATTTCTATCACTTCACTTGAATCTGGTGGTGTGGGCATGGGTGTTAGTGTAGCAACTGGCGTAGGCTGTACCCCTACCTTTTCTTCATCATTTATGCCTCGCAATATATTTTTTATTACAAGGAACATAATTAAGATTAGAAGAATTGCTGTAATAACAACTGCTACATAATATATTATATTTTCATATTTAGATATATTTTTCTTTTTATATTTATAGGTTGGTGGAGGTACATTTTTCAATGCAGAAGCCCTCGGCCTGTTTACTGGTTTTCTTTCCGGAGCTCTTCTTTCTGTTGGTTTTTTTGTTACAGTGCTTGTTCTTACTCTTTCAATACGCACCACCATAGCAGTCATATCATCACTGCTATTTACCTTCATTGCCTCTGTGATAATCTTATATGCGATATAGGTACTGTCGCTTCGCATTGACAATATATCTTCAACAAACTCTTCTCCAAGTGTTTTAATGATACTATCACTAATTAAAAGAAATTTGTCACCTTCATTTAACTCAATTGGTTCAGAGGATAATACAATACTCTCCTCTTCATTTTCCTGGGCTTCAGTCGCAAGCTGTATAACCTTTTCATCAGAAACAATGCCTAGATCGGTAAGTTTTTTTGAATTTGAAGAACCAGATGATATGTGCTTACAATCGCTACCACGGCAGAAATACAAATGACCATTTCCATATGTATAAGGCAGTGCCTTACCGTCGGTAAGCAGCAAGCCTGAAAAGCCTGCTTGTCTTTCTACATCATCTTCTGGAATACCACTTAAATCGTGAACACTATTGAGATATTTTGCTGACTCAGTAATTCTATTGGTGATCTCTTCATTTTTAAACTCAATGTCGCCACCTTGAACTGTTATCTTTTCATGAAATTTTCCTATTTCTCTTAGAATGGAGAAACGAGCTCCCTGTTCCTCATCGGAATACTCCATACGATCAGCTATTGCAAAGAAAAACTCATTTGCACGATTCTCTAACGATGCCTCGGTATTATCAAGGTGATGCTCGGATAAAAACCTACCATTCATATAGAAATCATTACTGTTTTTTTCTTGTTCCAATCCTTTACGTGAATAAACACAGGAATTAATTTTTAATAACGCACTCATAATGGAATTTTCCTTCTTTCGACAAGTTTTGGAGAATCCTTAGATTATAATACCATATGGTTCATTAGGTTTCAACAAAAAACCCAATGCATTAGCAAATGGTTTGGTTACAAATATATTACAAATATCATAATCAAGTATAGTGGATATCTACGACTAGCGCAATCAAAAATTGCGAATGGGTACCCGGAAACCTTATTATATCACAAATATTGCTATCGAACTATTTGTGATATAATATCCTCGTTACCGAGGATATTATACGCCTCCGGCGGAATTGATTCGCGTGCGAAATTTTCGGCTGAAGCCGAAACGCACATGCGCCATATATCATGTAATTTCTTTGAAATTCATGATATAATAATAGTCTCACACGTGAGACATTCTAAAAAACATGAATATAAGGAGGATTGTATGGTTTAGTTACTTACTAGATCATACAAATAAATATGATAACAAACTATCATACTCACTGCGCCTTTTGCGATGGTAAACTGATGCCGGAGGACTATGTACTATCTGCTGTTAAAAAGGGGTTTACATCCATTGGTTTTACATCCCATGCCCCTGTTTTGTTTGAAACAGACTGGACGATGAAGCCTACGAATCTACCAATATATATAGATCTAATTAACAGCCTTAAAGGAAAATACAAAAATGAAATACAAATTTACACAGGTCTTGAAACTGATTACTATCCAGGATGTAAGGACTATAGGGACTACCCCGGGGTGGATTATACAATAGGCGCCATTCATTTTATATATGATGAAAAAAACCGAAAATACATGGCATTGGATGGCTCCATTGATGAATTCATAGAAACACTGGATATAACCTTCAACGGTGATATTCAGGCTTTAGTTGAAGTCTATTATGACCTCCTGCGTGAGATGTTAAAAACGCATACACCCGACATCTTGGCCCATCTTGATGTTATAAAGAAAAACAATATTAATAACCAGTTTTTCATTGAAACTGATTCATGGTATAGAAAACAGGTAGAAGAGCTCCTAAAGATCATAAAGAAAAACAACGTTATTGTTGAAGTAAATACAGGCGGTATTTCCCGTGGATATACAACCGATGTTTATCCTTCTTCCTGGATTCTTAGGCTTATGAAACAGATGGATATACCTCTAGTGTTAAACTCAGATGCCCATCATCCTGATTGGATTGATACATATTATAATAATGCACTAGACATCATTAAAAAATCAGGTTATACGCATGAACGTATTCTTTATGATGGGCACTGGCAGGATGTTATTCTTTAAGAGTATCTTCCATATTCATTAATTGCCCACAAGTAAACTTGAATGTTTTCAAAGGGTGTTCCCGCTGCAATACTCCCTGCTGTTGTAGCAATAAGACCACCGTCTGCTCCCACAGCTTCAATGTCTCTTATTACCACCTCTATGATTTCATCTGGTGTTCCATTTCTCAGTGTGAAAGGAGGCATCTGACCTTGAATAATTGCCGTGGGCATAGCCTTTCTTATCTCTAATGGATGTATTGTAGGGCCAAAGTTTACATTGTTAACACCCAAGTTATAAAGAATGGGCATTATGTGACCCATTGCACTATCTGAGTGTTGATACCTATAATCATTTTCTCCTGGAGAAAACTCTTTAAACATTCTTTCCAAAAATGGAGCACAGAACTGCTCATATTGTTGTGGTGGAAACAAATAGCTATTGTCATCTGTTATCCAATACCCAGGCTTTAATACTGAGTTTGTGGCTTTTAGCATAGCCTTATGGTATTCCACCATTTTTTGAGTTAAAACCTCGTAAAATGCCTTCATTATATCGGGTTCATCCATAATGAAAACACAAGTATTTACAGTGCCAAGTATACTTGTCGCCATTGTAGTAGGACCTCTATGACCCCTACTACCATAATCCAGTTTAATTCCAGTGGCTTTTTCTACCCGTTCTTTTTCAGCATGCCACTCTTCTGAAAAAGCTGCTTTGTTCATATCAATTTTTTCAGCTTTTTTAATTATTTTCTCAACATCGTCAATATCCTCGACAGTTGACTCAAGCCAAGGTGTACCGCCTTCGCTGTACTCCCAATGCGCACCCATAATAACCTCAAACCTATTTGGCGAAACAGACATCTCTTCTTTTTCGTCAAAATGTCGCATGCCAATGGCTTTTTCCATTCTGTCATTACAAAGCCTGTTCATCTCAAGTCGATAGTCCCTATCCTTGTAATAACGCAATGTGGAACTAACCTCCATCTCCTCCAACAAGAAGTGATCATCAAATGGAAGCTTCACAGGTACACGTGGTTTCTTGGTGGTGAATGGTTCAAAGCATTTTTCATTCTCTTCCCAAAATTTTCTGTAATCAAGTAAATAATCCATCACAATACCCCCTAGTATATTAGAGCCTTTTGCGATGCTACTTATTTAAGTACCGCTGTAAAATATGCTGTGGTTATATATGAAAGCTTCCTTCTACTAGTTGTACAGCTAATATTTAAAAGAATATATCACAAAAGCCATTATTAAGGTTACATCGCAAAACCCTTATTTAAGGCAATCTACCTTTTAACTACAATATTAATCAGGCGTTTAGGTACCACAATTATCTTTATGATTTCCTTACCCTCAAGAAATGTGGCTGCCTTTGTATCATTTAATGCAGTTTGTTCGATTTCCTTTTTATCTGCATCCTGTGATACTTCTATTTTATATTTTACCTGACCATTTATCTGAACAGCCATCTCAATATTATCCTTAATCAATGCTTTAGGATCGTAAGAAGGCCATTTTTGGTTAAATATCGAATATGGGTATCCCATCATCTCCCACATTTCTTCACAAAAATGTGGTGCAAAGGGCGAAAGTAAAATCAATAAATCCTCAATGACACTCTCCATTAAAGCTCTATTCTTATGGCCTATCGAATCATATTTATAAAGTCCATTTGTAAGCTCCATTATTCGGGCAATTGAGGTATTGAACTGAAACTTTTCACTGTCCTCGGTAACACCTTTAATGGCTGTGTTCTGTATGAACATCAGCTCTTTTTCATCCGAGCCAATTTCATCTATGCTTTTTTCATTCCTCTCTTGGATATACTTGTCCACAAGTCTTTCAATACGATTGGTAAACCTTGCAACTGCCTTTATACCATCATCACTCCAGGGGCCTCCCTCGGTATATGCAAATCCAAATGCAAGGTAAATCCTAAATACGTCTGAACCAAATTCTTCTATATAAGCATCTGGCGAAACAGTATTCCCTCTGGATTTGCTCATTTTTGTACCATCCGTACCCAAAATTACGCCTTGGTGTACAAGTGCCTTAAATGGCTCATCAAAATCCAAGTAACCCATATCTCTTAGTGCCTTTGTAAAGAAGCGCGCATAAAGAAGATGCATTGTCGCATGCTCTGAACCGCCAACGTACATGTCTACAGGAAGAAGCTTGTTTATCCATTCCCTATTAAATGCTTCTTCATCGTTACGGTTATCAGGATATCTTAAGAAGTACCACGATGAACAAACAAATGTATCAAGTGTATCTGCGTCTCTTTTTGCAGGCTTTCCACATTTAGGGCATGTAGTGTTAATAAATTCCTCGCTTTTTAAGAGCGGAGATTCTCCATCGGGATTAAACTCCACATCGTATGGAAGCTCTACCGGCAAATCCTTTTCAGGTACGGGAACAACACCACAACTATCGCAATAAATAATTGGAATTGGTGAACCCCAATAACGCTGCCGTGAAACTAACCAGTCTCGCAAACGGTAATTTACTTTTAATTCCCCTTTGCCCTCTTTTTTTAGCTTATTAACAATATCATTTCTTGCCTCTTCAGAACTAACCTCTGAAAACTCTTCACTATCAGTTAATATGCCATCCTCAACAAATGGAAGGGCATCATCCGTGCCATCCATGCTTTTTATAACCCTTTTTATTGGTAGTTCAAACTTCTGTGCAAACTCAAAATCCCTTTCATCATGTGCTGGCACTGCCATAACACAGCCTGTGCCATAACCTGCCAAGACATAATCTGAAATCCAAATAGGGATCTCTTCTCCATTTACAGGATTTATTGCATAGGCACCTGTGAAGACACCTGTCTTTTCTTTAGCGGTGGACATTCTTTCTATGTCGGTCTGCTTTTTCGCATATTTTTTATACTTCTCAACTTGCTCTCTGTACTCGTCGGTTGTAACCTCATCAGTCAATTCGCTTTCGGGTGCAAGAACAACATAGGTTACACCATATAGCGTATCAGCTCTTGTGGTAAACACCTTAAAGGTGCTGTTGCTTCCTGAAACTTTAAACTCTATTTCCGCACCTTCTGATCTCCCAATCCAGTTTGTCTGAATTTTTTTAGTTTTTTCAGGCCAGTCCAAATCAGGAATACAATCAAGAAGCTCCTGAGCATAATCAGTTATCTTATAAAACCATTGGGTTAATTTTCTTTTTATAACCTCACTGTTGCAACGCTCACATTCGCCATCAACCACCTGCTCATTTGCAAGTACAGTTTTACAGCTTGGGCACCAATTAACAGGCGCTTTTTCTCGGTATGCAAGCCCATGTTCATAAAGCTTTAAGAAAATCCATTGTGTCCATTTGTAGTATTCCGGTGCACATGTTACAACCTCGTAATCCCAATCATATGTTGCACCCATCTCCATAAGCTGCTTTTCCATAGTTTCTATGTTTTTATAGGTAGAATCCTTTGGATGTATACCGGTTTTTATAGCGTAGTTTTCAGCAGGTAAACCAAAAGCATCAAACCCCATAGGGTGGAATACATTGTACCCTTGTAAACGTCTCATTCTCGTCCATGAGTCGGTTAGCCCGAAATTATACCAGTGACCCAAATGCAAGTTCGCACCTGAAGGATATGAAAACATTTCTAGACAGTATAGCTTTTTATCTAACCTCTCTTTATCGAACTTATAGAGTTTGGTTTCTTCCCATTTTTTCTGCCATTTCTTGTCCACCTTTGTTGAATATGACATGCTAACTCCTCCTATTGTATATAACACCTACATAATTAATTTCTAAATTCATGTATCCTATTACATTTCTACTTCTATATTAATGGCTTTACCATCTTGCCATAATCGTTCCAGGTTATAAAACTCTCGATCTTCTTCGTGGAAAATGTGAATAACTATATCACCATAATCTATAAGAATCCATCTTGCACTGTTATAGCCTTCATGTCTAAGAGGAAATACTCCCTTCTCCTTCAGCTTAAACTCTACTTCATCTGCAAGGGCCTTAATGTGGGTTGTGGATGTGCCGCTACATATGAAAAAATGTGTTGCAATGGTGGTTAGCTCTTGAATATCAATCACCTTAATATTCCTTGCCTTTTTATCCCCCAATGCCTTAATAATTTCATCATATATTTCACCAATCTCCATAAAATAAAATACCTCCTGTAAACTTTTAATCATAGTTTATGTACTTATGATACCCCTAATAAAGGATGCTTTCAAGGGATTTTTTAAGCTTCATCCCTTGCATATGCACAACCGTTACAGTCCAACGCCCTCAAATATTTCGAGATATAACTGTGCGTTAACGGAAGCTATGCTCCATTTGCAGAAAATGGCTTAATTAAGATTGTATCGTTGAAATCTTATATATGTCTTGTGGTATACCATTAATATACTCAGGCAGCTCGTTTAAGGAGTAAATATAAAGTCTGTGTAGCGCACGGCTGCATATGGTATAAAACAAATTTCTCTCTTCCTTCCCGCTATATGGGTTTGTTAAGTTTAATAGAAAAACAACATCGAACTCTAATCCCTTCGAAAGATATGATGGCATTATTGTAATACCTTGCGGAAAGGATGTATCAGCACTCAATATCAAGTTACACTTTATATATTTTGATAAGGTTTTATAAATTACCTTCGCTTCTTCATTATTCTTTGCAATGACGGCAATTGAACTGAAGCCCTTTGAAATAACATTAATTATTTCCTTGTTAAGTCGCTGTAAGCATTCATCAATAGAGGATATTATTTCTACTGTGGGGAGCTTTCCCTTTCTATTTATTAATTCACCCTCCTGCTCAATCTCCAAAATACTGTTTACAAACCTTGTTATCTGTTGAGTAGAGCGATAGCTTTTTGTAAGCTTTATGTGTGATAAACTCTCAGTATTAAACATCATACCCAAGGCTTTACCATCTCCGATATTTGCATATGGGTTCAAGCTTTGGTTTAAATCCCCAACAACAGTAAAATTACTCTCTGGAAATAGTTCATTTATTATCTTTATCTGAAGGGGTGTATAATCCTGCGCCTCATCAATTATCATATGTTGGATATTATCTTCAGAGGTTACCCCGTGTAATTTGGCTTTTAAATACAGCATGGGGGCAAGATCCTCATACAACAAAATGCCCTGTCCATATTTCGCTAAGGTAAACTTTGCAATACCATGATTTTGCTCACCAATAATACTTTTACGTGTATACATGCGCTTGTACAAATTGATTACTGAGGTATTACCGATTTCACGAGCCTTCTGGCGCACTAGCTTAAACTCCTTTAAAACCATCCTTGTAGCTATTCTTTTTAATTCTCCAGGGCTATAGTCAGACATTGATGGGTTATTGCTTAGCCTTTGAAAAATTGCTTCTATTTGTTTGTGCTCATGCTGTTTTATAAGATATAATACACGATTTTTGATTTTTTTAAGTCGTGGAATCATCGGAAGATAGGTATAGTCCCTCTGGAAAAGAGACTTTTGTTCTTCCTTTGTAATAATCATTGTGTTCAGCACATTAATATCTTCAAACTCCCATGGTCTTTTAAGAAGATGCTCTACATATTTTTCAAGCTTTTCTAAAAATTCAATTGAGGATTTATACTGAATTGCTTTTATCCTAATATCGTACTCTTTATTTCCTTTAGCTGTTAAAATATATTCCATCTGCTCATTTAAATCAGTTACCTTCATTCGTGTTTTAAGTAGATTTTTTGAAAACTCCATAAATGTTGTCTGCTTTACATTTTCCTCACCAAGCTCAGGTAAAACATCAGAAATATAGTCGTTAAACATTTCATTGGGTGAAAGTATTACTACAGTGTCATTAGAAATACTATCCCTGTATCGGTATAAAAGAAATGCAGCACGATGGAGTGCTATAGAGGTTTTCCCACTTCCAGCAGGACCCTCTACAATTAACAATTTATGACCCTCATCACGAATGGCTCTGTTTTGCTCACGCTGTATACTGGTAATAATGGTTTTCATTTTTTCGTCCTTACTCTGCCCCAGTACCTCCTGCAAAACATCATCATCAATTTTCACATCAGAGTCAAACATGTATTTCATTTGCCCATTTTCTATTTTAAATTGTCTCTTAAGCGTGAGTTTGCCTTCAACACGACCAGTGGGTGAATCAAAGCCAGCATTTCCAGTATCGCAGTCATAAAACATGCTTGAGATAGGCGCCCTCCAGTCATATATTAAAATCTCAAGTGATTCTTCATTTTGAACCATTGAAATCCCTATATAAATCTCTTCTATTTCACTTTCTCCATTTTCAATAAAGTCGATTCTTGCAAAATAAGGGCTATTCTTCATTTTCTTGAGCTTAACAATTCGCTTTTCAGTCGTCTTGTATGTGGTTTCAAGGTTTCTCATTTCATCAAGATAAAGCTTAGCCTGAACAAGCTGATCCATGTTCTTCATGTCATTAGGTGCACTACTTACTTCTTCCCACATGTTCTTATATGCTGTTCGCATATTTTTAGTAAAGTCACCTTCAATGATTTGCATCTGCTTTAGTTGAGTATCTATCTCTTTTAATGCCCTAATGAGCCTACTCTCTTCACGCGCTCTGTCCTTTTGTTGCATATCCTTCCCTCCGGATATAGTATTTTTTTCTGTACTATGTATTATACACTATTCACAAATGAATTTCAGTTAACGATATATAAGGCCTTTGCGGTGTAACCTTAGTAAATATTAGCTGTACAATATGTGGCGGCAAACCGTCATTCATAGCCACAATATATTGAACAGCGGAACTTAAAAAAGTAACATCGTAAAAGCCTTGGTTAATTGTTAATACAATTTAGATAATACCTCTATAGTGCAAAAACATCCTGAGCTTCTATGTCTTCAGCCTCTTGGGTTTGTAGCGTTACAGGCCTCACCTTGACTAAAAGTACAGCAATGGTAGCTAAAATTAGGACAATTGTTACAGCAAGTCCACCTTCAAGACCGAATGTACCTCCATTAATCAGCTCACCTTCATTTGTTGGAGCAAATGAAAATACCGATGCCATCATATCCATACCACTGACACTTATACCAAAGATATTTCCCTGTGCAAAATTCCACATGGTATGTATGAAGTAGGTTTGTTTTTTAATATATCAAACATACTTACCTCCTCCTAGAGAGCATTTGAGATGTTTTTATAATAATACACATAAATACT
>DASRMZ010000240.1:0-4967 GCA_035647675.1 Thermoclostridium sp.
AAATCCTCAATATGGCAGTTAGGATTTTAATTGAGTAAAAAATATAATTTAGAAAATAAAAAATTTGGCAAACTTATGGTTTTACATAAAACAATCAGTTTTGATAGAATATAACGGAAAACAACATTATGAACCAGTAAGTATTTTCGATGGACAAAAAGGATTTAAAAAAGCAGTTATAAGAGATGAAATAAAAAGAAATTATTGCAAAGATAATGCTGTTCGACTATTAGAGTTGCCATATTCTTTATCAGTCGATGAAATAAAAAATAAAATATTAACCGAGTCCCTAGAGACTGTAACACCTACTATAGTAATATAGTGGGTTTACCTATCCTCCTACTTTTCTAATAATTAGAGAAAAGGATGAAGATCCAGTCCGAACTCCCGCTATAATCTAAAAGAGAAACGGGAGAGTTAGCCAGAAATGACTAACCGCCATATGTTAATATGGTCAGTAGCTCAGTATGAGCGAAAGTAACAGATTGAACGAATATGCAATTAGTAGTGAAGGTATCGGTGAAGGATTAAAAAGATCGGCTGCATCATTGGTTGCTGCTGGAAATACAATAGATCAAGCCGTTGCTTTGGTTACGGCTGCAAACCTAGTGGTTCAAGATCCAGCCACTGTTGGAAATGCCTTGAAAACTGTGGCCATGCGAGTTAGAGGAGCTAGGGTTGAACTAGAGGCGGCTGGTGAAGACGTAGACGGAATGGTAGAAAGCACAGCCAAGTTACGAGAACAACTGCTTGCTTTGACCAGCGGAAAAGTTGATATAATGCTCGATGAAAATACTTTCAAATCTACATATCAAATTATGTTAGAAATGTCTAAAGTATGGGATTCGATGACGGATATAAATAGAGCATCGGCACTTGAATTAATTGCAGGGAAACGGCAAGGCAACGTCATTTCAAGTATGCTTGCCAACGCAGAACAAATGGAAAGTGTTTTACAAGATTCGGTCAACTCTGCTGGTAGCGCAATGGAGGAGCATGCTAAAATTTTGGATAGCGTGGGGGGTCGCATGGAAACCTTTCGTGCTACTGCGCAAGATTTATCAAGGAATACCATTGATTCGGAATTTGTTAAGGTAATCATTAGATTAGGTACTGCAATATTAGAGATTATAAATAAAATAGGACTATGGAATGTTGCTCTAGTTGCTTTAGCTGGAATCTTAGGTACAAAAACTACCTTAGCTATAACAACTGGCGCACAGGCGTTATTGACAAGATTAATTCCCGCATTGGGAGCGACTACTGCGGGTGCTACTACACTTTCTATGGCTCTTTCTACCATGATCCCCGTAGCAGTAATCATAGCGGGTATAGCAGCCTTCGACTACCTCTCAAAAGCCCTAGAACGTCAACAAGAAAAAGTAGCAGAGTTAACCGCAAAATACGAAGATATTTCATCTCAAATAGATGCTCTGAACGAAAAGAAATTTTCAGCATTTGATACTCCTTTGACTGAAAATGAACAGGCTAGACTTGATTATCTTGAAAAATATAAAGAAACTCTTGAGGATTCTATTGCTGTTGCAAACACTCTTGAGGCCGCTTTAAAATTTTACGGTGAAGGAGACTGGAACCCGTTTACAAAAGGAGAGTTTGGAGATAAGTCTACAGATATTAGACAGAGAGCCAATCTTGCATCAGAATCATGGTTAAATGCCAGTTCAGGTGTATTAAACAATCCAGAGGAAGTACAAAGAGGTTTCAAGGGGTTAACTGACTATTTTGATCAGCTTACGGATAAGTCAGAAAGTTTACGCCAAACACTAGAAAAACCTTTGAATGCAGAAATGACAAAAAGGTTAAAAGCCGACTTGGAGGACACTGACGCATCCATTGACCAAGTTGTAAAAGCCCTTGAATTCCTTAAAACTACAGGCTTTATTGACTTCACAATAGATACGTCTGATTTAGACGAAGCCGCCAAGTCCACCGACAACTACGCAGACTCCATTACCGCCCTATCCGCCGCCCTCGATTCCTTCCTCGACAAAGAGAAACTAGTCTCTTCAGTACAAAACGAAGTCAAAGAAAGCCATAAAATCAGTTTTGACAATATACAGAAATTACTCAAGGCATATCCAGAATTAGAATCTGTCTTACATGATTATCTGGCAGGATTAGCATCTACCTCTGATGTAATGACCGCTGTGAATGAAGCCTACGATACTGATCTAAAAAATTATAAAGACGCAATCATTGAAAAACAGAAGTTAGACGATACATTTTATAGCAACACACTCTCTCAAAGTGCAAAGAAAGTAAACGCTTTCAATGACCAATATGGTGTAGATTTAAGCAACTACAAGAACTTAGCCGAGGCTAAACTTGAAGTTGAAAAAATCCTAATTGGTGACTTAGCCCGTCTGTGGTCGCAGTATTACGATAGTACATCGGGTGCATTTAACCAACAGTATGATGACCTTGTAGAAAGAGCTGCAATGGGAAGCAGAGTTGCTGGCGTACGAGTTGCAAAACTTGATAAGATTATGTCGCAAAGAGATGCGATGATAAGTGCATTGGATGAAATTGCCTATGGAGGCATTGATGTATCGCTTGGCAAAGCTGGAAAAAGTTCGTCGTCTTCCTCTGGCAAAGCTGGAAAAAGTTCGTCGTCTTCCTCATCCAAATCCACAGACCCCATCATCCAAGCATTTGAGAATGCCTACAAAGAACTTCGCTACCAACTAGACAAATCCCTTATCAACGAAGAACAATTCTATAAATTCGTTGAAGCACTCAACAATAAATACTATAAAGGTAAATCCAAATACCTTGATGAATACCGAAAATACGAAATCGAAGTTCTCAAAGGCTTGGAAAAATACTACGAAGAATACTATCAAACCCAGCTCAAACTTGCTAAAGAAGCACTTGAGGCCAGACAGAAATCCCTTAACGAAGAAAAGACCGCTTATGAAGGTGCTTTAGCCGCAGTAGTGTCCCGCATTGATAAAGAAATTGATTCTCTTAACAAAGAAAAAGAAGCTCTCCAAGAAACTAATGATGAAAAAGAACGTGCTATTAAACTTGAACAACTTCGTGAAAATCTTGCTAGAGCCAAGGAACAGCGTACAAAACGTGTCTTCATGGAGGGTATTGGATTTGTGTGGGTAGCAGATCAAACTGCTATATCTGATGCGGAAAAAGCGATTGATGATTTTGAAGCCGATGAGAATATCCGTGAGATCGATAAACAGATCAAGAAATGGGAAGAATATAAGAAAAAGTGGCAGGATACTGTTAAAAGCTACAATAATAAACAGAACGAACTTTATGCTACTCAGGTTTTAGGGGCTAAATGGGAATCTAATATATTAGACCAGAGAACTAATAGGCTCGAAGCATTCAGAGATGACTATATTCGTATCATGGAGGAAATTGCATCTGTAGAGGCCAACATAGCAAACATTGAGCAATCCACTCCTTCAGGTAAAACAGTAAAAGCAGGAAAGGATGGCAATGCTCCTACCGGAACCAAGGTTGGCGACATTGTTCAGACACAAGGTGGTACTTATAAGGTTGTTTCTCCGGGTACAGCAGGAGCAGGATACAACCCTGCAACTGGTCTGTATAGCGTCAAAATTGATGATAAGAGGACTTATGCTACTGGTGGTATAGCAGATTATACAGGCATCGCAAAACTCGATGGATCTCCGTCTGCCGTTGAAACAATATTTAATGCCAAACAGGGCAAGAAGTTATACGATTTTATTAATAATGTTCCCGATATGACACAGTTCGTTGTTGGTAAGCTAATGAAGTCTTTTTCTAGTGTTCCGTTAAAATCGTCGGCAACAGGTGTGGTCAATTTATCGGTTGGTGACATTTATCTAAACGGTGTCCAAGATACTAATAGCTTATCTAAGGCTATTGTTCAAAAGTTGCCAAATCAAATATTGCAAGATTTATTCAAAAAATAAGGAGGTAGTTGTTATATGAATTATGACGATAAAGCATTGGAAATTATATCTGAAAGTATAAAAAAGGCAGTTCAACACAATATCACGACTGCCCCTTTTGATAAAACTACTGAGGGGCGTATAATTGCGTCTCTTGGTGGTGGCAAATATAAAGTTGGTATAAGTGGTATAGAGTATGAAATAAGAGCCTATAATGACTCAATATATGGCGTAAATGATGTCGTGCGAGTTACAATCCCACAGAATGATTACAGTAATATGTATATACTTCCTAGTGGCGGTAGTAGTGGTGATGTTATAAGTGCAGAAGAGGTTCAGGATAATCTTGAGGGTCATGCTAATAATTCGACTATACATACATCACAATCTGAAAAGAACGCTTGGAATAGCAAGTTATCTTCTACTGGTGATGGTAGCAATTTAACCAATACATTCGCACAGGCAACCACTAGAAATAATTTAACCACAGGTGAAAAAATATCAGCTTCATTTAGTAAAATTATGAAATGGTTTGCGGATTTAAAGACTGTAGCATTTACAGGCTCGTATAATGATTTAATTAATAAACCCTCTGCCTTTCCCCCATCTCAACATGAGCATGATGATAGGTATTATACTGAATCCGAAACTGATATTAAGTTAAATAATAAAGTAGATAAAGTAACTGGCAAAAGTTTAATATCTGACACTGAAATAACTAGGTTGGCTAATGTAGATAATTACACTCACCCCTCTACTCATCCTGCCAGTATGATAACCGAATCAACAAGCAGAAGGTTTGTAAGCGATGCTAAAATAAATGCTTGGGATAATAAATCTGATTTTAGCGGGAGCTATAGTGATTTAGATAATGTTCCTGCACTATTTCCCCCTATCACTCATACACATACGGAATCACAGATTACGAATTTAGATAAATACACTAAATCTGAAGTGGATACTAAATTGAGTGGTAAATCAAATACTGGACATAAACACATCAAATCGGATATTACTGATTTTGCACACACACACAATGATTCATAC
>DASRMZ010000241.1:0-2056 GCA_035647675.1 Thermoclostridium sp.
ATATAGCAACTGCTATGATAGCTTTGTATATTATTGAGCCAATAATTGCTTTTGTTGCTGTAGACACTTTGCTAATGGACTTGAACAGGCGCATGCCTATGATGATACTAGCTAGACCCATCACCATGATACCCGTACCTTGGGAAACATCGAAAAATCGTTGCTGTTGGGCTAATATAGCTCCACTTAAAGCAACCAAGCCATTAGCAATAGCTAGACCTAGGATTTTCATATTTCCTGGATCTTTTGCCATGGTTTTAACAAGATTCTGATTATCTCCAGTTGAACGTAATAAGAGGCCACTTTTGCTTTTCAAATATTGATTGAGTCCTATTTTGCACATAAGTAGAATTGGAAAAACCACAAGCAAAATAGAATATCTTTTAAAAGCAATTGGAAGTTCATTTATAAATGTATTATTAAAGATTGTTTTTGCTTCAAAAATTGATACATTTGATTTGCCTGCAATAAACAAGTTAATCGTATATAAACCGGTCATTACAATAATTCCTGATAGTAAATCCCTAACGCCAAATTTGATATGTATAATACCTGTTATCATCCCAGCAAAAGCTCCTGCCAGAAATGCCAAAAATAAGCATAAAAGAGGATGCACACCAGCAATAATTAAAGACACACAAACTGCAGCTCCCAGAGGAAAGCTACCATCCACTGTTAAATCTGGTAAATCTAAAATAACATAGGTTATATAAATACCTAAAACCATAATTGCATATATTAAACCTTGTTCCAAAATTCCAATTACAATATTCATAGTAACCTCGCACTATATGAAAATTTAATTTCCCGCCTCTATTTCTTTGAAATTCTTCATGGCTTTATCAAGATATTCTTCTGGTATATGAATACCTAATTTGTCTGCAGCAGCCGAATTAAGATAAAGGAATGATTCAGAAATCGTTTGGAATGGGATATCTCCAGCCATTCGTTCGCCCTTTAGAACTTGGGCAGCCATGTAAGCAGTTTGTTTGCCTAGAGAGGTGTAATCGATACCTTCAGACGCCAGGCATCCTAAAGCAACCTGTTCAATCTCTGAACCAAATACTGGGATATTTCTCTCGAAAGCTTTGTCTAAAATCGTAGCTAATGAGTTTACAACTGTGTTGTCTGTTAAATTGCTCAAACAATCTACTTTGGTCAAAATATTATCAGTTGCTAAAGGAATATCCGCTGAACTAGCAACACCTTCTGTAATCAATTCGAAATTATATTTAGGAGCTAATTCCTCATAAATCTTAATTGCAGATTCTGAATTAGCTTCGCTAGTCGTATAAAGAATACCTATCCTATTCGCTTCAGGCATGATTTCACGAATCATTTTAAGTTGAGCATCAACTGGCAAAGCGTCACTAGTCCCTGTAATATTTCCTTTAGAGCTACCATCTTCATTTGCTAAGTTTGCGATAATTGGGTCTGTAATTGCTGTGTAAATAACAGGAATATCTGTATTTGAAGCTACATTATAAGCATGCATAGCTGCAGGTGTTGCAACTGCCATAATCATGTCATAATCTCTGTTGGCAAAATTTTCTGCTATCTGTGAAGCTACAGCCATATCACCTCCGGCATTTTGATAATCAATTATTAAGTTTTTGTCTACATGGAAACCCGACTCGGCTAAACCTGCTAAAAAACCTTCACGACAATTATCTAAAGAAGCGTGTTGTGCAAATTGGGAAATGCCAATGGTAATCCCCCTTGTATCGGTATTCTCCATATGGTTCTTATCTTTATCCAGAGCTGATTCTTGCTGCCTACAAGCCGACATCATTTGAATGCTAGCTAAAATAATGATGCTGAAAACGATTAGTAGGGATTTTTTAGTAGTGTTTTTCATTGTACTTACCTTTCTTCTTAAACATTTAGAGATCAAAGCTTATTAAGGGCTGTGTATAAAAGGGCATAAAAAAAGACCTTTGTCCGTCTACCGGGACAAAAGTCATTACTTCTGCGGTGCCACCCAATTTCACTGAATAATCAGTGCACTTCCAGTACTATCATACTGTACCCAATGATTACGGGTAGGTATCCCGTC
>DASRMZ010000242.1:0-2581 GCA_035647675.1 Thermoclostridium sp.
TATAGTTGGATCATTTCAAATCTATAAATAAGAAGGAATGATGAAATGCAAAAAGAAAGAAAAGAGCGGATTAAGAGGTTTATTAATGAAAAATCCTATCATCCGTTATCCTTTACAGAGCTTGTAGTTTCACTAGATGTACCAAAAGAAGACCGTGAATTGTTTAAGCAATGCTTAGATGAGCTTGAAGAAGAAGGAGCCATTTTTAAATCAAAGAGAAACCGGTACGGTGCCACGGACAGGATGGGTCTTGTAGCGGGTAAGTTTCAAAGCCATGAGCGTGGCTTTGGTTTTGTACTCCCTAACGATACAAACCAAAGTGATATATTTATTCAAAGTGACAGTGTAAACGGAACAATGCATGGTGATAGCGTTATCGCAAGGGTTACAAAAAGTTCATCTCAAAGCAAAAACTCAGAAGGTGAAATAGTTAAAATATTAGCCCGTGCAAACGAAACAATAGTGGGTGTTTTTGAAAAAAGCAATTCTGTGGGCTATGTTATTCCAGATCACAAAAAAATCAAAGGACATATTATTATTCCTGTTGAAAAATCAATGGAAGCAAAGCAAAATCAGAAGGTTGTTGTTAAGATAACTAAATATCCTGAAGCTGAAAGAAATGCAGAAGGGGAGATAATAGAAATACTTGGGGATATTAATGAAAAAGGTGTGGATATTCTTTCAATATTAAAGACCTATAATATTCCTATTGAATTTCCTGACCAAGTTATAAAGTATGTAGAAAGCCTTCCACAAGAGCTTACAAATGCTGATTATAATGGCAGGAAGGATCTACGTAGTATTGTGATGGTTACAATCGATGGTGAGGATGCAAGGGACTTGGATGATGCTATTTCTCTTGAAATTATCGAGGGCGATAATTATCGTCTTGGGGTTCATATAGCCGATGTGTCGAATTATGTTAAAGAGAACTCGCCTTTAGATAAAGAGGCGTTGAGAAGAGGCAACAGTGTCTATTTTCCAGACAAAGTCATACCCATGCTACCGCCAGAGCTGTCCAATGGTATATGTAGCCTTAATGCAAATGTTGATCGGCTTGCGTTTTCTGTCATTATGGATATTGACAAATTAGGGCGCGTGATAAATCATGAAATAGTAGAAAGTGTAATAAATGTAAATGAGCGTATGACATACACTGATGTTTACAAAATACTTGAAACAAAGGAAGAAGAATTAATTACAAAGTACCAGTCATTGGTGCCTATGTTCGAAAATATGCGAGACTTAGCTGAAATTCTTATGAAAAAACGAAGTCTGCGCGGCGCTATTGATTTTGATTTTGATGAAACAAGAATTATTGTTGATGAACAGGGTGAAATCGTAGCTCTTGAAAGATATGAGATAACAATTGCCAATAAAATTATTGAAGAGTTTATGCTTCTGTGTAATGAAACAGTATCGGAACATTTTTATTGGGCAAATATACCCTTTGTATATCGTATCCATGAAGATCCTGATCCGGAGAAGATTCAAAGTTTAAATGAATTTCTATTTAATTTTGGACAAAGAATTAAAGGGAGTAATAATACTATACATCCAAGGGCACTACAAACTGTACTTGAAAAAGTAAACGGCACGCCTCAAGAAAGGGTTATTAGCATTATGATGTTAAGAAGCCTTCAAAAGGCCAGATACAGCAATGAACATATTTGGCATTTTGGATTGGCTGCTAGCTATTATTCACATTTTACAGCACCCATTAGAAGATATTCAGATCTAATAATTCATCGTATCATGAAGGAATACATTAATGGTAAGCTTAATGATAAAAGAAATGAATACTACTCAGCTATTCTACCTGAAATTGCAAAGCAATGCTCTGAAAGAGAAAAAAATGCTGAAGAAGCAGAACGCGATTATGAAGATCTTAAAAAGACTGAATACATGAAAAAATATATAGGTGGATCGTTTAGCGGTGTTGTATCCAGTATTACCTCCTTCGGGATGTTTGTAGAGCTGGAAAATACAGTTGAAGGCTTGATTCGCCTTAGCAGTATGCATGACGACTACTACAATTATAATGAAAAGCTTTATTGTTTAGTAGGAGAAAGAACGGGAAAAACCTATAGAATTGGGGATGCAATTAATGTTTTACTAACCAATGCAACGCCTGAAACAAGGCAAATAGATTTTGCGCCTATGTATGATGCTGAGGTAGAGGTTAAAGATTATTATAATGATATTCTTCATTTCAACAGTAAAAACACAAAAAAAGATGGCAATAGTCAAAAAGAATATCATAGTAAAAAAGGCAAGGCAAAAAGACCAAGTAAATCTATTGATAAGCAAGTGTTGGCAAATGTTAAGGGAAAAGGCAAAAAGAAGAAAAGATAAATTCTAAACAGACTTAGTTTTTTCTTGAGTTTTGTACTAGAAGCACACTGTTTTTATAATAATCAAGTTACAATATAATAAGAACCCCACCCATTAACGCAATCGAAGATTGCGAAAGGGTACCCGGGAACCTTGTTATATCATAAAGATTGCTATCGAACTATTTATGATATAATAAGAACCCCACCCATTAACGCAATCGAAGATTGCGAAAGGGTACCCGGGA
>DASRMZ010000243.1:0-3096 GCA_035647675.1 Thermoclostridium sp.
GTATATAATATATAATTTTCACAATGGAAATCCAACGGGCATTTGGGCTCTTTGCTCGGGTATGTTTATTTATTTTATAAAAGATATTATATTATTTACAATCATTGCTATCGTGGCAGTTCCAATTAGAAAAAGAATAGTAAAGTATACCAATCACCTATGAACCTCCCCTACTGTGCTACAGCACAAAAGAGGTATTCTTTCTAAGGTGATAGAAACTTTCACTCTGCTAACGCTGCTATGTAGACATAACGCTGTGTTGTATCAGAAGGAGGGTCTTTTGTTAGATTCTCATATGTATTAAGTAGTCTTAGGCCAGATTCATCAAGAGCTGATTTTATCTCATCCAAAGACCAAGCCTTTTGGCATTGTTCCTCTTCAATTTTTTTATATAATTGCTCAGATTGCTTAATAAAAAATGTCAAATCAAAGGTGGCAATACGTGTATCGGTATTATAGTAATTCTGCCATATGTATGCAATATCATCATGAACTTCATAGAAAACGTTATTACCGAGAATTTTCTCAATTTTATATGGAGTATTCATATCAAAAATGAAAATACCACCGGGATTTAAGTAGTTTTTAACAAGCCTAAAAACACTCTTTAAATCATTGTAATCTGTAATGTAATTAAGACTATCGGTAGCACACAGGATTGCATCAACCGTCCCATACAGCTCAAAGCTTCTCATATCCTGGCACACCCATAATGGCGATTTCTCTAGCTCCGTAGATCTTTCCAATGCACAATTTAGCATATCCGCAGATATATCAATTCCAATCATATCATATCCACGCTTTGCAAATTGGACAGTAAGGCTACCCGTCCCACATGCTAAATCAAGCACAAGCTTTGGCTTCATTTTTGCATATTCTAACATAAGCTCCTCTAGATAATCAGCCAATTTTAAATAATCTATGTCCTTCGTTAATTCATCATAAACATAGGCGAATTCACTATACATTTAAACCCCACATTTCAATTAAATCCCGTTGGAATTCATTATATGACAAGCATCATATTGATTTCCTTCTTTTAGAAAGCAAACCACCTATTCTACCTGTTTCTTTTGCACTAAGGCTTTTCCAGCCTTCCTTTTGAACTTTCTCTAAAAGTCCTAGTTCTTTTGCAATTTCAAGCTTAAGTTTTTCATTATTTTTTTTTGACATACATAACCACCTCATGGGGGATTATACCCCTACAAAGCTAAATGTATTCATTAGCTGGAAAATTATAAGGTCCCTCCCTTATTCTAAGGGAACAATGCTACCTGTGGCTTAAATTCGATTTTAACTAAAGCTTTTGTGTTACAACCTAAACAATGACTTCTGCGATGTAACATAAATATTAGGTCCCAGATGTGGTGAGAAACTTATATGTATAACCACAACATATTGTACAGTGGCACAAAAATATGTAACACCGCAAAATGCTCATCTATCATTTCTCAGATATTAACCTAGTTACCTCGTCAATGGCTCGTAGCAGCTGTTTATCTTCCTCCAGCGGAATTTCATCAATATTATAGTATTGATATTTTTCGTCGTTTCCTATTTCAATATCAGGGGTTACTCCTATTCCATGAATATATACACCTGAAGGTGTAAAGTAACGTGATGTCGTAATCTTTAACCCGGCGCCTCCCTCCAGGCCAACAATAGATTGAACAAGACCCTTTCCAAAGGTTGTCTTTCCTATGAGGGTTCCTTTATCATAATGCTTTATAGCAGCTGATAGGATTTCGGAAGCACTAGCACTATATTCATTTATGAGTACAGTTAATGGTACATCGAGCTCATGTGGGTCTGACTTTTCTTCATCACGATTGCCGTGTCTATCTTCAATATAAACTATTAACCCCTGTGGAACAATTATATCAGCCATATTAACTACTTGCCTATAATCTCCGCCCGGATTGTTCCTCAAGTCTATAATTATTCCCTTGGCGCCTTCTTGAAATAGCTGATTAGCATGAGTCACAAAATCCTTAGTTATGTCTTCATCGAAAAGTTTCAATTGGATATAACCGATGTTGTCGTTAATCATTCTACTTGCAATATAGTCTATCTTAATTGTCCTACGGACCAAATCAAGATTAATATAGTCTTTTATCTCCGGTCTATATACTGTAACATCAACCTTGGTTTCGGGTTCTCCTTTTATTTTGCCTACGATAATGTTCAAATCATTTATAGCTGTAACATCCTGCCCATTAACCTGAACTATCTTATCTCCGTTGCGCATGCCTGAAGTTTTAGCAGGTGAGTCGCTAAATACTTCCGAAACTGTAGCTAATCCATCATCATCCATAAAAACAGTAACTCCAATTCCCACATAGCTACCTGTTTGCTGTTCCATAAAGTCATTCATCATTTCAGGCGTGTAATAAACGGTATATGGATCTTCTACTGACTCCACCATTCCTTTTATAGCGCCCTCCAGAAGTACATCCTCATTAATATCCAAATAATAGCTGTTCATTAAAATCGATTTTGTTCTGTTAAAATTGATAATATTATCCCTAGATACATCCTCACTAAACTGTATCTCATACTTTGGTTCGAATACATTAATAATATTATTAGTTAAAAATCCTGCAGCAAAGAAAACAACAGCAACAAGAAAGCAGATAAGGGCAGTAATCCAATTTCTTTTCATCTAAACACTTCCTATACTTATTTTAGTTTACCCAATATAATAGTACAATACTATTAGTTTACTCCATACTAACATTTTATCAAACGTCTTTAATGGATATTTATTTAAAAACATTGCAAAAGTCTTTCATATAAATTATATTTACTAAATTAATTAAAAGAACACACAGCGGCGGTTCTTTTCAAGACAACACAGTAAGATTTTTTATAAGCTTATGTTCAGCTAATATTTGTTTAGTGTCCATTGCAAAAGCCATTATTTAAACTGTGTCGCAAACGCCTTTAAAAGAAAACACCCGGTTACCCGGGCTAAAGCAAAACTCCATCTTGAACAACATTGATAGTTAGTAAGCATCTTGCATTACTACATATTTGAATCCCACCCATATTTTACGCCAAAGAACCATCCCTCTGTGTCTCCCTGTGTTGTTATGG
>DASRMZ010000244.1:0-2051 GCA_035647675.1 Thermoclostridium sp.
TAATAAAATAGACTTTATGCGAACTAACATTTTTATCTCGCTCTTGCTTTCATTATTCTTTTTAAGTTGCAATGGTGTACACACTGATAATGACGAGCTTGCTTTGCGATACGACTCTCCCGCTCAAATATGGGAGCAAACTTTACCCTTAGGTAATGGAAGAATTGGTATGATGCCGGATGGAGGTGTGGCCTCTGAAAAGATTGTGCTTAATGATATTACTATGTGGTCGGGTAGTGTAGATCCAGAGGCTATGAACCCTGATGCTATTAACTATTTACCTAAGATACGTCAATTGCTCTTAGATGGGAATAATCTTGAAGCACAAAAAATGATGTACGCACATTTTCGTTCAAGAGGACAAGGATCAGCTTTTGGTAATGGAAAAGATGCTCCTTATGGTAGTTTTCAATTGCTGGGTAATTTAGATATTGAATATGGTTATAATTTGAATTTGAATTCAAATGTGGAGGATTATTGTCGTACCCTTAACTTAAATAGTGCTGTAGCCGAAACAGATTTTACTTTAGGTGGGGTTAATTATCATCGCGAGTATTTTGTGTCGCATACCGACGATGTAATGATTATTCGCTTGACTGCTGACAAAAAAGGAGCTATATCATTTAATTTAGGCCTTTCGCGTCCTGAGCGTGGATCGGTTTCTGTAAAAGAAAATGCCTTATATATGGAGGGCCAAATGAATGACGGACATAATACGGATAAAGGTATTCGTTATATTACAAAAGTTCAGGTTAAAAACAATGGGGGTGAATTATTAGCGGAGAATAATAGTCTCTCTATTGCTAATGCGGATGAGGCTATGGTTGTAGTATCCACTTCTACCGATATGTTAGATGAGAATTATTCATCAACAGTAGAAACGTTGATGGATAATGCGTTAAACACTAAATACGATAATTTAAAGAAAAGCCATATAGCAGCTTATCAAGAGAAATTTAATCGCGTTGAGTTAGATTTAGGAGAACAAGATAATGAGGCTACAACAATTGATCGGCTCAATCAATTTCAAACAAACAATGACCCTTCTTTTGCAGCCCTTTACTTTCAATTTGGAAGGTATTTAATGATTAGTGGAACAAACGAAGAGTCTATGCCGCTTAATTTACAAGGTTTGTGGGCAAATACTTTAGCCACTCCTTGGAATGGTGACTATCACCTTAATATAAATGTGCAGATGAACTATTGGCCTGCAGAGGTTTGTAATCTTTCGGAGTTGCATAAACCGTTGATTGATTTTACAAATTCACTGGTTCCATCTGGAACGGAAACAGCAAAAGTGTTTTACGATGCCGAAGGATGGATGGCACATATGATGAGCAACCCTTGGCTATATACAGCACCTGGCGAGCATGCTTCGTGGGGAGCTACAATTACAGGCGGGGCATGGTTATGTGAGCATGTTTGGGAGCATTATTTATTTACACAAGACAAAGCGTATTTGCAAAGTGTATATCCCACATTGGCTAGTGCAAGTCAGTTCTTTTTAACCAACATGATTGAGGAGCCTGAAAATGGGTGGTTAGTAACAGCCCCTTCTTCATCTCCAGAAAATGGTTTTTATATGCCCGGTAGCAAAGATGCGGTGTATGTGTGTATGGGCCCAACAATGGATGTTCAAATTATTAACGAGTTGTTTACAAACACACTTGAGGCTGCAAAAATACTGGGAATTGATGATGAGACAACCAATAGTATTCGTGAAACACTTCCAAAACTTCCTCCCATGCAAATTAGTCCTAAGGGATATTTGCAAGAATGGTTAGAAGATTATGAAGAAGTGGAGATTCACCATCGTCATGTATCGCACCTGTATGGTTTATATCCATCCAATCAAATCACTCCAGCAGCAACACCAAAGTTGGCAGAAGCAGCTCGTCAAACATTGGAGCGAAGAGGAGATGGTGGTACAGGATGGTCTCGTGCATGGAAAGTGAATTTTTGGGCACGACTTCATGATGGTGACAGAGCTTACAGTCTGTTGAAAAGTTTGCTTCAACCAGCTATACAAGATGTTGTGGAGTCGAGTAGAG
>DASRMZ010000245.1:0-5228 GCA_035647675.1 Thermoclostridium sp.
GAATAAAGAACTATATAGAATAATCCTGAATAAGCAAAAGTCACGAATAAGCAAAAGTCACGAATATCATATGATACTCGGCCTTATACTTTAGGTTGGTTTTCAATATATAAATTCTTAACCGATTGCAGAAAGCCTTTAATTTACTTGCATTTTTAAAACTCCTCTATGCTGTTCACCCTAAGAAAACAATTTTTGTCGCAAAAAAGACCACGTTATGGGCATACTTTGTTAGTTGAAGTAGTACCGTTTTACCAGCCCTTATTATTCCATCCTGTTTGCCGTTCTTTTCTATAGCACTGTACCCACTCTTCAGAGACATTATCTGCAATTTTATCAAAGTATGGATTCGTTATTTTAAGCCCCTTATTGTATTCAATCTCCAAGTAATCAATTACCTTGTATACTGTATTAGTATAATCAGCAATAAAATCTTCGTATGTTATTGTTAAGGGTACTATGTTCGCTTGATTAATAGTTCTTGAATTCCAGCTTCTCGCATTGTTGACTCCAGTAACAGATGATTAATAGCATCAAATGAGTATTTATATACCAAATCAGCCTCCTTTGGTTTTTCCCCATGAATTCTAGCCCATTCACCTGTTTGAATCGCTCTCCACCAAGAAACAGCTAATCTGACCTTATTTCTTAGTGTCATGAAGATATGCTTGCAATTTGGTAATGCATTGTTCCATATATGTATATCTTGATGTAACTCTTTTTGCCCCTGGTAATTCTCTAAATATTTCTATAGTATCATTGAAGCATGGATTATACATTGAGAACTTGAGACCAAAAACGCCATTTTCAGTTGTTCCCTTATCCCACAAATCTTTTTGGATGTCAACAGGATTACCATTCTGATCATATTGCCCTGGCAGTAGCCATTCATTAGGTATACCTGCTACTCCAGTACTTTCAAGTGCTTTAGATAATAATGTGCTTCCTGTTCTAACACTAAACCAAATTGTATATGATTTGTTCGGCTTCATGTAAGCTCCTCCTTAATACCCGTGAGTTAAACCCTGAAAACTGTACTATTTCAACGTTTTACATTAGCAACTCCCGACCGCTTACAGGGGGCGCTTAGTTCATTGTTCTGTAAATTACTACTACCCGCAAAGCAAGAGCATCGCGGCTTTAAATCAACTTCTCCATGAAACAAACCTCAAAAGGCAAATGATTAAATGTTTTTCTCCCTGTTTCAGCAAACTCATTTTTTATATACCAATTCTTCAAAATTGTGTTGTCATTAATTATACCAATACATACCTTTTCCCCACCATCACTTTTTACAGTTTCAAAAATAAATTTTATTAGTCGTTCCCCATATCCATGATGTCTATAAGGGGGAATAACACATAACTTTTCCAAGTAGTAAATATCATCACATGCTTTTTCGATTGCCACAAAAGCAATTAGCTTACCTTCACTATAACCACCATACATCTTTACTCCTTTTTCCTTCATTTTAACTAATGCTTCACTATTAATAAATGCTGGATTTGTCGGAGCATTCTGTCTTGTTATGTTAAATTCTTCAGCCACTGTTATAAATGAATTCCTTATTACCTTCACACAGTCTTCGAATTTAATATCAATATCTTTTATTTCAAAATACATACACACCGCATACTTTCTATAATTATTTACTATAAAGATATACCTGCTAAAATCGTCCACGGATGGGCGGACATTCACGATATTTCACAGAACATTTTGCATTCCCGATCCCACTGAACCGGACCCTTAAAATAATCATTGTATACCCTTCCTCGTTTAACCCAAATAATCTTGCCACGGATGGCTCGTCCTAAAGTCTTACGCAGCCTAGCTTTTATGCATATTCTATAAATATAGTGAACATACTTATCTTCGAATAATTGCTATTTTGAACGTTCTTACATTTCATCTATAACAATATTTCCTTCAACCTCTACCGACATACGTTTTGTGAACTTGTGTAAAAAATGTGCTTTTTCTTTATAAATCTTCTTTGAATAATCAAAATGTAACTCAGCTAAAAATTTCTGTTCCTCTTTTGGGCGTTCGTTGAGAAGCCAATCACATGCTTTTTTCATATTCATATCATGGTTAATAGTGTACGCAAAATGCATCCAAATTTCAAATACACCAAAGTGATCTAATAAATCGGCATCCTGCTGGATTTTCAAAAAAACTGATTCATCCCTCAAATCTCTCCGGTCATGTAGCGTTATAATTCTACAAACTTCATTGAGCTCATCATCCATTAACTCGTTTTTAAGTAACTCCTGAGCTTTCTCTGCACCAAGTTGTGCATGGTCCTTTTGATTGTGCATACAGTCGTGAAACCATGCAGAAACGGTTAAAATATCATCTCGAGTATTATCATCAGGCAAAACATTTTTACGGATAACTTTTGATAAATTTGCAACTCTTTGTCCATGGTCGTATTTATTGCCTTTTTCCATAAAAGTGAATGTTGCTGTATTGCCAAAGTAATTAAACGCAATTTCTTTTATTTTCAGTAAATCTATTACTATCTTCTCCTCTTATCCATCTAATTCAATTCGCAATTATGCAATAATAGAATAAAAAATATTTTTTTAGTATATATAATTTCCGCAGTTAATGTCAAAAGGCATGATGAGCAACTTTTGAATATCTTTCTTTAGCCAGTGAATGCCGATTGTTTTGGTTTATGGCTACCTCTGTGTTTACGCATATCAAATAATAAATCAGTAAACCAATAATCTATAAATTTTCCTTCTTCAATTAATTGTAATATCTCCTCTCGGCTTGCCCACTTTACTTGCTGAACTTCATCATATTGCAATGATAGATCATTAATCTCTATTTCTCGTTCAACAAGATAATAGTCATCAAAACCAACTTCAAAATTTATTGTAAAAAAAGCTCTTTCCTTTGACAGATCAATTTTGTATCCGATTTCTTCAAGTGTTTCTCTCTCAGCAGCCTGTATGCTCGTTTCACCGGACAAAGCACTTCCACCAACGGTAATATCCCACATATTTGGCCATCCCTCTTTCCATGCTTGACGTTGTTGAATAAGCATTTGACTCTTCAAGTTAAAAATGCAAACATGAATGACAAGATGAAAATCATCCTTTCCAAATGAACTACCTCGCTCAATTTTTCGACCAGTTAGGTTTCTATCTTTATTCCATTCCCACGCTTTTGATATTGACATTATTCACACCTCTACATATAAGAATCTAATATTTTTTCAGATGTAAGCCTCATAAATCCTGCCACATGATGTGGCGATGTTGTTCTTAGATTTTTTATAACGTTCCGTTTTCACGACGCAAACGACCCATGATCACGTCCAAAGCGTAAAAACATTGTTATATGCAGTATGGCAGTGTGCTAGAATCTGTTTTGTAAAGCCCAACTGCATATTACCTTTTCTAGCGTATCTAAACTTAGTATTGATCTATACCAATGTTTAGCTTGGTCACCAGGTAAACAACTACATGCAGCAAGAAATGCTCTTTTTACCCAAGGATTTAATTGTGTTATGTATCTCCTTTTACTTCTAAACCAAGAATGTTTATGTGACCTACCTAGTGCTAATATCAGTTTTCTTTGAGAATGCTCATCATGACAAGTATTATACAATGAAGTGAATTTGTCTTCATTATTCCATTGGTTATCGCATGTAAATGTGTTAAGTAACCACATCCTATTGAATTCTAGATGCCCAACAATTCCTGAATATATCTAAGCTCTACACTGCCTTCCAGCAAATGTTGTTTATGCTAATCTAAAATTAGACCATTTGAGATTTGGACAAATACAAATATGTGGCAAAAGAATGTCAAAGCCAATGAACAATTGACATTGAACCTCAATACCATCATTTAATAATTTGCAAACAAAAAACTGATAAGAAAAACTCTTATCAGCCTTTAAAATGCTTATACTCTTCATAATATTTATACTCTTTAAAACAGCCATACTGTATAATAACTGTCATACAGTAAAACAATTAAACATAAGCCTTACGATAGCCTACGATTTCTGTGCTAATCTTTCCTTATAACGGTATTCCTCTTCCAGCATCATATCCTTGACTTTCATAAGTCGGGTAAGGTTGGAGCGCTCATTTTCTTCAAGCTTCATAACAATGTATTTAATAGTTTCCTCAAGATCTGGTATCAATACGTATTCAAGAGCATTTACACGGCGCCTTGTTTTTTCTATTTCATCTGCTAGAAGCTGAGCCGACTTTTCAGTTTCAGCAAGTTTTAACAATTGTGCCGTTAATTCAGAAAGTGTTGAAATTGCTTCATCAAGTTCTGCTGCGGTGTTTGCAAACCCGTAAGGATAAATATCACCTTCGGCACCCATCTCTGCTGTGAATTCAAGCACAGGAACATCTACACTCATAATGTTTCTACTTGACGCATTAAGGTTAACTTCAACCTTTGGAAACATGAGTGCTTCTTCCACTGATTCGGAGGTCATAACGGCTCTTGCCATAACAAAACGAGAATGAACTATATTAAGCTTCTGTTCTACTTCTTCGCGTAACACTTTATTTTCGCGCACTATATCAAGAAACTTCTTCATCAATTCATCACGTTTATCTTTTAATAGTTTGTGCCCTTTTCTGGCAGTTTGCAATCTTTTTTTAAGAGTTGTCAACACCATTCTGGTAGGGCTTACGTTCATCCTTGCCATTTTAAATCTCCTTGCTCCCGTCTCTTGTTATCCCTCTTTTTTAGGCAAATATTTATCAATGTATTCTTGACTAATACGTTTTAATTCACCAACTGGTAATATTGATAACAGTTCCCAACCAATATCCAGCGTGGTTTCAATATCCCTATCTGTAGTAAAACCCTGCGAAACATATTCAGCTTCGAACCTATCTGAAAACTTAGCATAGAGTCTATCATTATCGCTCAATGCTGCATCACCTAAAATAACAGCCAACTCTTTTGCCTCTTTTCCACGGGCATATGCTGCAAAAAGCTGATTCATTGTGTTTGCATGATCCTCTCTCGTCTTGTCTTTGCCTATTCCCTTATCCTTCAGCCTAGATAGTGACGGGAGTACATCAATTGGAGGTGTAACACCCTTTTTGTATATCTCACGGTTTAAAATAATCTGACCTTCTGTAATATAGCCTGTAAGGTCTGGTATTGGATGGGTTTTATCATCCTCAGGCATTGTAAGTATGGGTATGAGTGTAATACTTCCATCATGTTCTTTCATCC
>DASRMZ010000246.1:0-4869 GCA_035647675.1 Thermoclostridium sp.
AAATGATATATCATAAAGAAGGACACCTAAGATATATCTTAATATATAATGAAGAAAACGATGAACAAGTCTTGTTAAGTCAGTTGAGTAAAGGATTTTTCGTTCAAATGTTTTCTGCATAAAGGGTTACAGAAAATTTAATTAAAAGGGAGGAAAAATGAATGAAAAGAAAAGTTTTAAGTCTTGTTATTTGTTTAAGTGTAGTTCTTGGACTGTTTGCTGGCTGTGTACCAACAACAACAACACCACCGGCACCTACAGCAACTCCACAAACAGGAGGAAGTCAAACCGAAGAAGAAATTGTTTTGAGATGGGCATTATGGGATTATGACACTACACCATATTGGGGTGCATTGGTTGATGCTTATAAAAAAGTAAAACCTAATGTAACAATTGAGCATACCGACTTAGGTTCTGCAGACTATGGAACCGTTTTAGCTACAGACTTATCAGGTAGCGGTAGTAAGTTCGATATTGCAACCATTAAAGATGTTCCTGGATATGCAACACTTGTGCAGAAGAATACATTAGAGCCGCTTGATTCCTATATCAGTGCTGCAGGCATTGATTTATCGGATTTTGGTGGAATTACAGATCAGGTTATTGTAGATGGTAAATTGTATGAATTACCTTTCAGAAGCGATTTCTGGTTGATGTTCTACAATAAGGATCTTTTCGATGATGCTGGATTGCCATATCCTACAAATGATATGACTTTCGAAGAATATGATGCGTTGGCAAGAAAAGTGGCTGATACAACATTTGGCTCCGAAGTATACGGCGCACACTATCATACTTGGAGAAGTGCAGTTCAATTATTTGGCGTACTTGATGGTAAGAATTCTATACTAAACTCAGAGTATTCATTCTTTGAACCCTATTATGATCTAGTGCTGAACCAAATGAAAGATGGCATTGCAATGTCCTATACCGATCTTAGTACAGAGGGACTTCACTATTCTGCAGCATTTTCAAATGGAAATGTAGCTATGTTGAATATGGGCTCATGGTATATTGCTACATTAATGAGCAGTCTAAAATCAGGAGAGTATGACAGTGAACTATGTGGTAACTGGGGTCTTGCAAAATATCCTCATGCAGAGGGTGTTGAAGCTGGTTCTACCCTTGGAACTATTACTGGTCTTTCAGTAACAAGTGCATCAGCGAATAAGCAGGAAGCGTTTGACTTCGTAAATTGGGTAAGTGGACCCGAAGGCGCTGCTATTATGGCACAAACAGGTAACTTCCCAGCTCTTTCAAATGATGCAATTAACTCCATTATTGCTGGACTTGACGGATTCCCACAGGATGGTACAAGTAAAGATGCTCTTGAAGTTTCAAATCTGTATCTTGAAGTTCCATATGCTGAAAAGGTTTCAGAAATAAATGCCATACTTGATACATATCATACAATGATAATGAGCGGCGAGCTCACAGTTAAAGAGGGTATAGAAGCAATGAATAATGATGTTGCAGCATTAAAATAATTGTTATTACCCAGATGTAGATAGATTTGTGACAATTAAAGCCGGTTTTAAATCGGCTTTATCGAAATATCCCTTTGGCGGAGGTAAACAACTAAAGGGATATTTCGATAGAATCAATTTTATAAATGTTTTTGAAATTAGTGATGCTATACCATTCAGGAGATTTGAATTTTATAGAGTATATATATTTATTGTAAAGTGATGTGGATGGCTTGAAAGGGGAATTTTTGCATGGGTGATAAAACCGCAGATATTACAAGTAGTACCAATACAACACCAATATCCGATGAAGTACGTAAGCTAAGAAAAAGGCGAAGCATAAAGAAGAACCTTGTAGCATATTCTTTTATCGCACCTAACTTTATTGGATTTGCAGTATTTACTTTAATACCCATTGTATTTGCACTTCTTTTGGCCTTTATGAAATGGGATGGAAACAACCCAATGGAATTTGTGGGCTTGGACAACTTTAAAGAGCTTGTAACTGATAAATTTTTCATGGCATCGTTAAAAAACACAGTTATCTATAGTATTGGAACTGTTCCCCTCACCTTAGTTACATCCTTAGGATTGGCTATTCTATTAAATAATGAGGTAAAGGGTCGTGCATTTTTTAGGACACTAGGTTTTTTCCCATATGTTGCATCCTTGGTTGCTGTAGCTGCTGTTTGGACAATGGTTTTCCACCCTTCCAGAGGTCCAGTAAACTCTATCCTATATTTTACCTTCAATGTGGAAAAGGGAGCCCTACCAAACTGGTTTACAGGCAAGCTAATAATGGTAATGTTCATATTATTTAGTGTGTGGCGGTTTATGGGGTATTATATGGTCATTTACTTAGCGGGCTTGCAAAACATACCCCGTGAGCTATATGAGGCAGGCAAAATAGATGGGGCAAACAAATGGCAACAATTCCGATACATAACAATTCCGGGATTGCAGCCCACAACATTTTTAGTTGTTGTTATGCTAACGATAAACTGCTTTAAAATATATGATATAGCTGTAATGCTAGCAGGTGGCAGTGCCGGAGCGTTGTCAACACATTCTATGGTTTTGGTGTACTATATCTACCAAAATGCGTTTGTGTTCTGGAAACTGGGTTATTCAAGTGCTGTTGCAATGGTTCTTTTTGTCCTAGTTCTTATAGCCACTATTATTCAGTTTAGAAAACAAGCCAAGTTTTCGAATGATTAAATCAATAATCGAGAGGTAATGATATGAGATCAAATAATACAACACTAGTTGCGAGCAAAATAATATTGTACATTATACTACTTGTTATGACTGTGGCAATGGTTATTCCTTTTCTATGGATGATCTCTTCTTCACTGAAGTTGGATAGAGAAGTTTTTGATATGAATCCTTTTGTATGGATTCCAGAGACACCAAGGTGGCAGAATTATACCGACATATGGACGAAGGTACCATTTTTCAAATATGTAATGAATACAGTTTATTTAACTGTAGTTGTAACAGTGTTGCAAATTATAACTAGTAGCTTTGCAGCGTATGCCTTTGCAAAGCTTGAGTTTAAATATAGAGACAAACTATTTTTATCATATATTGCTACCATAGCTGTGCCCTGGCAAGTATATATGGTTCCGCAGTTTCTGATGATGAGAAATTTTGGTCTTAACGACAGATTACTTGCTATAGTTTGTTTACAGGCGTTCTCGGCCTTTGGTGTTTTCTTAATGAGGCAATTCTATATGGGAGTTCCTGACTCTCTATGTGAGGCTGCACGAATTGACGGCATGACCGAGTATGGAATATACGCAAGGATTATGCTTCCGCTTTCTAAACCAGCGATAGCTACATTGACTATTTTTACATTTGTAGGCACTTGGAACGATTATCTAGGACCGTTAATATATTTGAAAACACAAGAGAAAAAAACAATCCAGCTTGGATTAAAAATGTTCATAAGTCAGTATTCTTCAGAGTATGGCCTTATAATGGCAGGCTCTGTTATTACATTGATACCCGTACTGATAGTATTCTTAAGTCTACAAAAATATTTTGTAGAGGGTATTCAGTCTACAGGTATAAAGGGGTAAATCATATACAAAGAGGTATAGCTGTGCACAGGAATTATATAACGATACTATTCACTCCATTTTGTTTTGAGATATAGCTGTGCACAGCTATATCTCTCTGGCTACCTATGAGCAGTAGCTATATAACGCCGTACAATTCTCTAATATTTCTTTCTTCTTTAAATGCACCATTATTGATGATATAATTATTATACGATCTTGAACCGTTAATGAAAGTGCTACAAATTCAAAATTTGCACAAGTAGCTCAGGTACAAAATTCGGACATTCGCATAATGAATGAGGGCATCTCAATAACTGGAGGGACAAAATGAAACTATCCGGTTCAAAAGTTAAAATTCGTCTTGTGATAATATGTATACTTCTTGGAACAATCCCTGCTATTATAGTTGGAGTTTATTCAACATATAGGGGTTCGCAAGCCATTCAGGATAAAGTAAATGAGGGCAATACAAGAAACCTTATTCAAGTGCAATTATCAGTGGAGCAGCTTTTATATACCGCAGATCACATAATGGCTCAGTTTATTGAAACACCAGCCGTTAAGCAGAGCTTAAATGTAGATTTGCAAGGTGAGAACTTCCTTATTTTTAATACAGTGGAAGATGCCATTAATAATTTACCTACATATAGCCTTGGTGCTAGTGAAATATGCTTTGCCAATGTTGAAAAAGGATGGGTCATAGACAATAGTGGGATTTTCAAGCTTGAGGACTATAAGGACAAGGAATACTTAGAAAAGTTTATAAAAAAGCAGGGTGCTTCCTTTTGGGTTGATGAAATAAGTATAGGTTTGCAGACAAAGGAGAGGGAATCTAATGCAGGGGATAGCGTTTGTCTTGTGAAAAAGTGGCCTCTTTTTGTTTCAGAACCATCATGTATAGCAATTCTAAAAATACCTAGCAGCCAATTTTCAAATTTGATTTCCGATAACAAGGACCTTGGGGACGTTATGATACTTGGTGAGGATGGATATGTTATTGCCCATACTGACAAAGAGCAGTGGGGAAAGGACTATAATCTGGTTAGCTATTATCAGGATGCGGCAAGTCAGACAGAAGACAGTGGAAGGTTTACAATTAATATTGATAAAACCAATTACAGCATAAACTACTTAAAATCCTCATATAACAATTGGATATATCTATCAAAAACATCAATTGCAGATATTTCTAAAGACTCGAGAACAATAGCTTGGTTTACGGTAATTGCATGTCTTACAGTAATATTACTTGTTTATGTTGTGACGGTGATAGTTACAAACAGGTTTTATCGACCCATTCAAAAACTCTATAACATGGTGGCAAGGGTACAGGATCGAAA
>DASRMZ010000247.1:0-5229 GCA_035647675.1 Thermoclostridium sp.
ATTGGGATGGCAACTGCCCAGACGCAAGTCAATGGGGTTGTTGTTGACGAAACCGGAGAACCGGTTATTGGAGCGACTATATTAATAAAAGGAACCTCGCAAGGAACAATTACCGATTTTGATGGTAATTTTGCTTTGACAACACCCGCAAATGCAACGCTTGTTGTTTCCTATGTTGGAATGACTACTCAAGAAGTAGCTGCCGCTGCTAATGTTCGAGTTGTATTGACCGCAGACTCTGAATTGTTAGATGAACTTGTTGTAACTGGTTATGGTGTCACAACGAAGAAGGCTTTTACAGGGGCTGCTCAAGCCATTGACTCAAAAGAAATAACTAAAGTAACCAACGCTGACCCAATGCAAGCATTGCAAGGACAGATAGCTGGGTTTCAAATTTCAGCTTATACTGGACAACCAGGAGGTTATAACGAAGTTTTAATTCGTGGATTAGGCTCATTCAATTCAGGTACACAACCATTATATGTTATTGATGGTGTGCCAATGGATACTGGAGAGTATGGAATGAGGAGTGATGAAGGATCAAATGTGAATCCATTATCAGGACTTAACACCAACGACATCCAATCGATTAATGTTTTAAAAGATGCTACCGCAACATCTATTTACGGAGCACGTGCCGCGAATGGTGTTATTGTAATCACAACTAAAAAAGGAGTTGAAGGAAAATCAAAAGTAAACTTCTCAGCAAAATTGGGTAATGCTTCAATGCCATCAAGAGGTAACTACAAACAATTAGGTACAGATAATTATGTCGATTTTCTTAGATCAATGCTTGTTAATACCGGATATGTAACAAAGGATGAAGGTTCTAAGTTAACCCACACAGATATTTTGGAAGACTGGTTAGGTTTACCCTATTATCCAGGTGTAAATACTAATTGGTTTGATGAGGTAACTCGTTCAGGTTTGACTCAGGATTATAATCTTGATGTTTCTGGAGGAACTGACAAATTAAAGTATTTCGTTTCTGTTGGTTTATACGATGAGCTTGGTACTGTAATATCAAAGGATCTTAAACGATACTCCGGACGTATCAATTTAGAAAGCACACTTTCTAAAATGTTTAAATTCGGATTAAACTTTTCTGGTTCATATGCAGATATCAATAGTGGTGCTGGTGGAGGTTATTTTTCCGATCCTATAACACAAGGGATGATGATGCTACCAACAGATCCAGTTAAGAATGAAGATGATTCATGGAATATGAACACAGTTAATGGATATAATCCAGTTGCTCAAAGAAGTGAGTTTGGTGATAAAAATAATGCAAAACAGATTAAAGCAATCGTTTCTCCTTACTTAAATGTGAGCTTTTCTGACTTTGTGTTTACAAGTAGATATGGTCTCGACTTTTATAATATTAGAGAGTTCGGTAGATGGTCACTCTTGCAACCACAAGGTGCAGATATGAAAATGCTCGGTGAGCAAGGGAATTTATACAATACTTTATGGACATGGACCAATACGTTAAATTACATCAAAACGTTTGAAGGCGGGCATGATGTGAATGTATTAGTGGGTCAGGAAACCCAAAAAAACACACAAGAAGATTCATATTTGGCGGGTAGTAATTTCCCAAGTGATAGAGTTTTCACTATAGAAAATGCTTCAGAACCAAGTGATGCAGCAACAAATATTTCTAACTATTCTTTAGTTTCATATTTTGGAAATGCAGAATACAGCTTTAACGACAAATATTATCTTTCTGGTAGTTTGAGAAGAGACGCATCTTCCAGATTTGGTGCTGATAATAAATGGGGAACTTTCTGGTCAGTTGGAGCTAAGTATAGAATCATACAAGAGGAATTTATGGGCGGTACAACAGATTGGTTGACAAACCTTGTTTTGCGAAGTAGTTATGGTACTACTGGAAATCATGATGTAGGTTGGTATCAAGCTTTAGGTACATATAGATATGGATATAATTACCAAAATATTCCTGGTATGCTTCCATATAGAATCGCAAATCCTGATTTGAAGTGGGAGCAAACCAATAAATTCAATGTTGGATTCGAGTTAGGCTTGATAAATAGAATAACTATTGATTTGGATTACTATATTAACAAAACTGTAGATATGCTTTTCGAAGTACCACTTTCACGAGCTACAGGATTTTCAAATGTAATGCAGAATGTAGGGTCTATGGAAAATAAAGGTATTGAGGCTATAATTAATGCCAATGCTCTTAATTTGAATAAATTTCGTTGGGATATTTCACTAAATATGTCACACAATAAAAATGAAATTGTAAAATTAAGTACTGATAAACCAATTGAAGGCACTACGACTATCAGAGAAGTAGGTCGTCCTTATCATCAATTTAAAATGAGAGAATTTGCTTCAATTGATCCTGAATCAGGAAAAATGATGTGGTATAAGGGTGAAGAGGGTGATGAGACCACATTCGATTATAATGAAGCTGGAAAAAGATATCTTGGTGCAGCCGATCCTAAAATATATGGTGGATTCACGAATACTTTCCGTTTATATGATTTTGATTTGTCTCTTCAATTGAATTATTCATTTGGAGGAAAAGTTTATAATTCAGCTGCAAGATATGATGAGAACTTTAATAATTTTTATGGTAATACAACAGAGTATATCTATGATAATATGTGGAGAGAGCCAGGTGACATTGCAAAAGTACCTGCACCAAATGATGGAAATTTAAATGATCACTCTTCTTTTTACTTAATGGATGGTTCATACATTAAATTAAAATCTTTACAACTAGGCTATAACTTGCCAAAAACATTAATTTCTAAAATGAGTTTGACAAATGCTCGTGTTTTTGTAACTGGAGACAATTTAGCTACATGGGCTTTAGGTGATGATTTCCGAGGTTTGGACCCAGAGGCTGAAAGTAGTGGTGTGATATGGTGGAATTATCCAGTACCTCGAAAAGTATTATTCGGCTTAAGCCTTAGTTTCTAATAAAATTAAAAATTAAACTTATGAAAATTATAAAATATATTTTATTATCAATCCTTATTGCTTCACTTACGGTGTCATGTGATGATTTTCTGAGCTTTTCACCAAGTGATCAAATATTAACGGGAGATGCATTTCAATCTCCAGCGGATATAGAGACCGGTTTATACGGACTTTACAACAGATTTGGCTTTTGGCCATTTATGGGGAGAAATGTTGTTGCTTTAGGTGATTTGGCAGCAGACAATGCATGGATGACAGGTTCTTCTGGACATTTTGACAATATTTACAAATACACTATAAATACCGATTCTCCTGATTTACTTGACATTTGGTCAGGGGGCTATTTAGTTGCTAATGGTGCAGCACAGATAATTAAAGCCGCTCCTGCAGTTCTTGAAACTTATCCTGATGCAGCGAATGTTGAAAAAATAAATAATGGACTTGCCCAAGCATATGTTTTGAAAGCAATGTCACAGTTTTATTTAGTAAATATTTTCGGATTACCTTATAGTCAAGCCAATGCATCAACTTTAGGTGTTATTGTTATTAAAGACGAGCCAATTGTAGCTTTTGAAGAAGTTGAGAGAAGTACAGTAGGTGATACATATAAACAAATCCTTGATGACATAACTAACGCAAAAAGTCTTGTTAGTAAAGGAAGTTTTAATGCTTTCACAATAAATGAAGCTTCCATATATGCATTTGAAGCCAGAGTTAAGCTGTACATGCAAGAGTGGAAAGATGCAAAAGAAAGTGCGCAAAAAGCAATAGATTTAAGTGAAGGAGAAGTTGTAACTGATTCTGCAAAATACAATGATATGTGGGGTTCGATATCGGCAACTTCTGAAGACATTTTTACTATAGCTAAATTATCAAATGATAATTTATCAGCAAATGCACTAAATACGCTTTACGGATCATATAATGGGAAAATATTACCAGGTCTCTACAATTTGTTCGATAAAAAAGACATGAGACAAGGTTTATTTGATATTGCTGAAAGTGGTCAAATAAGAGGATTGAAGTTTAAAGGACTTTCTGAATCAGCTGCAACAAGCAACATCCCCGTTCTTCGCATTCCTGAAATGCATTTAATAATTGCTGAAGCAAAGGCTCAATTAGAAGAAGCTGATGCGGTTGATTATGTATTTAATATAGCAAAGCGTAATCCAGATTTAAACAAATCTGATATTCCAACAGCTAAAGAAGATCTTCTAAACTTTATCTCTATAGAACGAAGAAGAGAGCTTTTCCAAGAAGGACATCGTTGGTTTGATGCAAGAAGGACAGGTGAACTTATTTCTCGTGATGGAGGTGTTACTACCTTTAAAAATTGGGATGCTTCGAAATTTGCTTACCCTATTCCTTCTCAAGAAGTGAACGCTTCAGGAATAGCACAGAATGATAACTGGAATAAAACACTTCCTGTGACTCAATAAACAATATTAAGATTGACTCTATTTATTGAGTCAAGTTAGATAAATACACCATCCTTTAGGTTTACTCCAAAAGGATGGTTTTTTATTATTACGATAGTTTGAATGACCTTTATCTTGCTTTAAGATTTTCTGTCTTCATATTTGTTAGAGCTAATAAATATTAGATATAACAAAATACCATTTCCCCTTCGTTCATTATCCTATAATTTTGTATTTTTGTATCACAATATAAATTGCAGCAAACCTTGTTGCAATTATTTGTTAATAAAGTACATACAACTCAAACCATATAAGATACAATCATCATGGCTCAACAACCACTTGTTATTTACAACACGCTTAGTCGCGAAAAAGAAGTTTTTAAACCCCTTCATGCTCCTCACGTAGGTTTATATGTGTGTGGACCTACTGTATATGGCGATCCGCATTTAGGACATGCTCGTCCTGCCATTACGTTCGACTTGCTGTTTCGTTACTTGCAACACATTGGTTACAAAGTACGCTATGTACGCAACATTACCGATGTGGGACATTTGGAAAACGATGCAGATGAGGGTGAAGATAAAATAGGTAAGAAAGCACGTTTGGAAGAGTTAGAGCCAATGGAAGTAGTGCAGTTTTACACCAATAGCTACCACAAAGCGATGGACAAGCTGAATGTGTTGCGTCCATCAATAGAGCCAAGTGCATCGGGCCATGTGATGGAGCAAATAGAGATGACACAAGAGATATTGGATAAAGGGTTTGCTTATGAGAGCAACGGATCGGTCTATTTTGATGTAGAGAAATATAATAAATCGCACGATTATGGTATTTTGTCGAAAAGAGATATTGA
>DASRMZ010000248.1:0-3708 GCA_035647675.1 Thermoclostridium sp.
CCCTCAAAACACTGGTTTGATTGGAGAAAAGGAACTTAATATATGCAAAAAGGGAGTTAGGATTGTAAATGTTGCCAGAGGCGGAATGATTGATGAAAAGGCTCTGTACGACGCAATTGCTAGTGGACATGTAGCTGCAGCAGCACTTGATGTTCAGGAAGTAGAACCTAACTTTACCAAGAAACCTGAAGAACAGGATTACTGGAACCCACTACTTGATCTAGACAATGTTGTGTTTACTCCACACCTTGGGGCTTCCACAAAAGAGGCAAATTACAACGTTAGTATAGGTGTTGCAAAATTAGTTGAAGGTGTCTTAAATAACGAGCTTGTACCTGCTGTAAATATGCCATCTGTTTCGGGCGACTTAACTCAGTTAAAACCATATATTGATTTAGCTGAGAAATTGGCAAGCATATACTATCAATCAGAAAAAGACAGAGTGACAAAGATTGAAGTAATATACAGCGGTGATGTTGCTCAAATGGAGACCAGGCCAATAACACTTTCTGCGATAAAGGGATTCCTAAATAGCGTTGGAGATTACGATGTCAATTATATAAATGCAGAGCTAAAGCTTAAAGAACTTGGAGTCAAATTGACAGAAAGTAAGAGCTCACATCTTGAAAAGTATGCTAACCTTATTACAGTTAAGTTTACAACAGCCAATAAATCACAATCTGTATCAGGAACTGTATTTGCACAAGATGTGATTAGAATAGTTGACTTCTTCGGTTATAAGCTGGATTTTGAGCCCACACCACATGTAATTGCTCTTCAAAACATTGACGTTCCTGGTATTATCGGTAAAGTTGGAACATTGTTGGGTATGAATGGTATCAATATTGCTGCAATGCAGTGGAGCCGTAACAGAAGAGGTGAAAAGGCAGTATCATTTGTAAGTGTAGATGCGGATATTTCCAATGAAATACTTGCAGAGCTGCTACAGATAGAAGGTATACTAAAGGCATCAAGGCTTCACTTATAATTTATTATTTAAACGTAAAAAATATCGGCATAGTGTGGTTATATTACCGACGATGCCGATATTTTTGATCTGTGGTGTATTGTAACCTTCAATTATTTTCATGGTCAATGTTGTGATCAGTTAATTGACCAAATACGCTTAAATAGTATATTATCTTATTAAGCTCAAAACTTAAAAACAATTGTATTGCATTTGTAAATAGATAATAGAACAGTGCAATGCCATTTAGGGCAGTACATTTTAAAAATATGTAAAATTGTATTAAAAGATATTAATTTTGGAGGGCATACATGACAATTAAAGTAGGATGCATATCCCTTGGTTGCTCAAAAAACCTTATTGATAGTGAAATTATGCTTGGCATGATAGATGACAATGGACATGAAATTACTACTGATCTTCAAAACGCAGATGTTATTATAGTTAACACCTGTGCATTTATTGGCGATGCAAAGGAAGAAGCCATTGATGCTATACTGAATGCAGCTATTTACAAAAGGACGGGAAAACTAAAGGCTCTCATAGTTGCTGGTTGCTTAGCGCAAAGATATAAAGAAGAGATTATAAATGAAATACCTGAAGTGGATGCGGTTATTGGAACGGGAAGTATTTCGGAAATACAAAACGTAATTGATGAACATGTTGTAGGGAGTAAGCAAAAAAGGCTTTATGTTAATGACCCTACCGATATAAACTACCTTGATAATGTACGGATGCTCTCACAGTCGGGTGCATCGCAGTATATAAAGATAGCAGAGGGATGTAGCAACTTTTGCACATACTGTATAATTCCTTCTTTACGAGGTCCTTTTAGAAGCAGAACATTGGAAAGCATTGTCGAGGAAGCTAACAAACTTGTAAGCGCGGGGGCACGGGAAATAATTGTTATAGCGCAGGATGTAAGCAAATATGGAATGGACATATATTCTGAATGTAAGCTGGTTGACCTGATTAAGCAGTTGTCAGATATTGAGGAATTAAAATGGATTAGGCTTTTGTATTGCTATCCAGAAGGAATAACCGATGAGCTTATTAACGAGCTTAAGAATAATCCCAAGCTTTTAAAATACCTTGATATCCCAATCCAGCATGCATCAGATAAGATATTAAAAGCAATGGGTCGAAAAACTGATAGGCAAAAGCTTGAAGCACTTATTTCTAAATTGCGTCTTGAAATTCCAGATATTATTTTAAGAACGACTCTTATAACGGGCTTTCCAGGAGAGAGCGAAAAAGATTTTGAAATACTTAAAGAATTTATCAAAGTAAATAAATTTGATAGATTAGGAGTTTTTGCTTATTCCCAAGAAGAAGGCACACCAGCAGCTAAAATGAAAAACCAGATTAAGGAGTCTATTAAAGAACAGCGTAAGGAAGAAATATTGTTAATACAAAAAGAAGCTGTAGTACCTCTTATAGAAAGTAGATTGAGCAAGACATATGAGGTGGTAGTTGAAGGTGTAGCTGATGACGGTATTTTTTACTATGGTCGTTCATATGCTGAATCTCCAGAAATTGATCCTGTAATATATTTTACTTCAAAAGAACCGTTGAGTTTTGGGGACTTTGTAAGTGTGAAAATATTGAATATTGCTCAGATGGATCTTATTGGGGATGTTATAATTTAATCAATGTTTAGCAAAACTATAATGCGAGAGGTGTTAATATGAATCTGCCCAATAAACTAACTATCTTTAGGATTATACTTATACCAATTTTCTTACTTATGTTATTGCCTATTTATAGTGATAGAATGCTTTTGCCAATACCTGGTGAATCAAGCAGGATGATTGCTGCACTTGTCTTTCTTGTTGCGGCTTTTACAGATCTTTTGGATGGTGCTATTGCAAGAAAGAACGATTGTGTTACAACATTTGGAAAATTCTTAGATCCCATTGCGGACA
Organism: Thermoclostridium sp.; assembly: GCA_035647675.1. Taxonomy (GTDB): domain Bacteria; phylum Bacillota; class Clostridia; order DSM-8532; family DSM-8532; genus Thermoclostridium. Next base: position 2,893 of record DASRMZ010000248.1, read on the forward strand.
AGCTACTTGTTACATCTGCATTAATGGCACTTATTCAATTAGGTGATATTTCTGCTTGGCCTGCAATCATTATTATAGCCAGAGAGTTTACTGTTACAGGTGTTCGCATTATTGCTAGTCAAGATGGTGTTGTAATAGCTGCAAGCTCCTGGGGAAAAGTCAAAACCTTTGTACAAATGTTTGCTATTTTCTTTATTTTGGCTAAAAACTTTCCATTCTCTTTATTTACCCACCTACCAATAGGAAACTATTTATTGTGGATTTCAGTTATTCTTACTATTTATTCGGGATATGATTACTTAAGATCAAGCTGGACCAAAATTATAAATTGATACACAGTTTTTTAATTTTACAACAATAGCAGAGCATTCAAGCGTAAATACTTGATGCTCTGCTATGTTGTATTTATAAGGACATTTGTATTGAGGTATAGCTGGTGCAATATAAAGAAAACATTAGCGGAATGAAGCTTACCCATCCCGGGGGCATGCTTCGGGTGATTTGTTTCCTTTGCGGCAAAAGCACTAAATCTAATGCAACGCCTTAAATTGTGCGACGCTTTTAGTGAGTGGTCAAAGGTTCACGGGTCGCTCATTATCACGTTTAATATGTAGGGTAGGCAGCATGGACTTCGAAGCATTACCGCTAGCGTCAACAAAAGCACCCGAATCTCCCCCTACTTAAATTGAGATATAAAAGTGAATAATAAATTTTCCGTTACAGTTCATAGCTATATCTAAAAATATTAATGGTGTGAACTGTAACTTTTATTAGAGAAATAAAACCGAAAAATGTAAGTCCTTGACAGTGTACAAG
>DASRMZ010000249.1:0-3133 GCA_035647675.1 Thermoclostridium sp.
GTGAATATGAGTAGAAAAATAATATGATTGAATAAAAACGAAGGAGATGATTAGAAATGCTAAACCATAAAATGGAATTCCAATCATTATTCCAATATACCATAGACTTTAGATTCTCCCAGGTAGAAAATCTACAATAATAATTATAAATCTATTTATAAATAGATTTTAAAAATATGAATTCGATTTAGATCAAAACTAAATAAACTTGATCATGCTTTACTAGCTATACAAATAAATCAAGCCACATTTTGAATAAAATCAATAAATATGGCTTGATTTATAATCATTAAATAGTTTGGAGGTTATTTTGCACGAATCATTGCTTTATCTCATTAATATACATTATTTTGCATACAAATTATGCGTGTATTAAGTTATAACATTTTAGATATTTACAGTTTATTATATGTTTTCGTACTGTTAATCTTCAAACCTTCAATAATACTAAGAAACTACATTAACGGTTGCCTGTGCTTCTAGCGGACATGGCAAAGATGGATCAAATGTAATTTTCAACCCACTAGCAACCATAAAACCACCTATTCTTTGAGCGGCGATTTGAGGTAGCATATCAGGAGTCGCATTATTAACATCTTGAGCGAATACATATACACGCCAGATTCCATCGAGTTTTAACTCGTTCTTCAAAAGAATCGGATAGATTTTCTCAAGATGAATTACACCTGTATATGTTCCATCATTAGGTTTTTCATCATGGTCAATCCCATCATCTATCAAATCCACAAGGAAATACATATCATCAGGTGAACGAAGCAGAGCAAATGCATAAAGATCATCGCCGGCAAATAGTTTGCCGCCTTGGCGTTTGAATCGAGATTTAATTACCAACGGTTCCGCAAATGCACGATGAACTGCCGGTGCTTCAACCTCTACACCTTCATTTATGTGAATGTTTTTTTGCGTTTCTTCTATAGAATAACTGTATGTTTTTCCGGTAGTAACTCGTTGATAATACCATTTAACCTGTACTGGATAAGGGTTACCTCCCTGAGGTGCACCATCCGGATAATCAAAGGTAACCTCTACGGATTCAGCAACCGTTAGCTCACCGTCAGAGGGCGGGGTAGCCTCTTGACCACGCCACCATGGGTCAGCATCATCAGATAACCCTACAGCTACAGCACCTGTAGCAATTGCGGATGCGACCCCTGCCACAGTCATACTATTTCCAGGTATTTTCCCAGGTTCTGGCGTACAACAATCAATATCGCCAGTCGTTTCATCAAAAGTTCCACCTACTGCAGTTCCAGCCGTACCTTCTCCCATAGCTGCTGCCACAATAGCTACAATAGCGGCAATTGCTGCGACAATCCATGCGAGAATTTTCCACCAAGGATCGTTAAATGGAAGATCACCGTGAATTCCTGCGTAAGATGGGTTGGAATAAAAATCCATAGTCATCTTGGTGGGAACCCATGGTCCTTGGATTGGCTGACAGTCTTTATATCTCTCACTACAAGGTTGCCACTTATTTCTAGGCCCGATGACTTGCATATTAGTAATCTTAAGGGTGCCCTCTTCAACAGTACATGTATATTCACCTGTTGTCGCATCGCGCTTAGTTTGAGAAACAAAAATATTTTTGAGTGTTCTGACAAGAGACATACCCTTTGCTTGAGCAATAAAGCTTACAATTTTTTTGCCCGGTGTTCCATGCTCAAAATCTGCAAGCCAAGAAACCCTCACAGATGCTCCGGGTTTTATTTCTGGAAAGAAGTAACTGTGTGCTACTGGCACAATGCCAGGATCTCCTACACCTTCAAGGTAAATTGTCACCTCATTAAGAGTTGCTGCAGATTTATTTGTGTAAAAACAAGTAATTCGCTGTTTATTAAGTGCTGTATCGAAAATTCCATCTGGTAGCATAATATTTGTGAAATGTTCTACAGAAAAAGGTCGTTTTCTAATATCCATAGGTGTTATAGCCATGGTTAGTCCTCCTCTTCTTTAATCAAAATATAAGTGATTCCACCATCAATGTTTTTCCCATCCTGTGAAATCACATGTAGTAGTATATAAGTCTTTGGTTTCATTTTTGTTGGCCACACCTTCAAGTAAATGGCTTTCGACGTACCTGGTTTCAAAAACAATTTAGTTTCTTTAGCTAAAGGTTCTTTTTCAGAATAGTTGCAGTTGGAATCAAGGGAAAGTCCTGCATTGAATTCATTGTGCTTTGCAGGTCGATACCCATCCAAACCAGCCTGAAGCAAAGTCAATTTATCTAGAGTTCCCCCAACCTCAGTCATAATTAACAGCTGTTTCTCCTTTCTAATCGATGCCGATACTTGTATAGGCATTACCATCATGTTCTTTTTCATTACGAGAACATTAAGGTTCTTCTGACCAATTTGGTTGTAATCAGGTGGGTTAAATGGATCGGGTACAGGAGACGGCAAGGGGTCGCTAGAATGAATTGCTTCAGCGACAATACACTCATGTCCATTGTTTACGACTTCTGGAATCCAAGGTATGACGCACAATACTTCTTTCGTTTCTTCTGGATTAAGATCAACAAATGCCGAACCAATGAGTGTTGAATTGCTTCGCAATACACCAGCTGCAGGATTGGACCAATAGAAGTTTACTAATACGCCTGATACCGCTTGCTTTCCAGCATTACGAACTCTCCCCCAAAGGAAAGCTGGCTCACCCGCAATAGGTTGCCCAGGAGAACTATTTGGATCAGTTCCCGGAACAACCCATATGTCAGGACTGTTCCACCAATGGGGATCACCATTTCGAATTTCTATTATTGTAGACATACTTTTCCTCCTTTTTTATTTAAGGTGCTGCGTTTGTCGTTATTATTTAATTACGGTTAACAGTTGCCCTCTTTTTTAACAAACGGTGTTTGTCAAATAATCTACATGTTATTTTCATGTATTACCAATTGATTACCCGATGAATATATACTAAATCAAAGAGTCACTTATTAGAATGAAGTTTCAATTAATACTATATTGATATGATAACTGGTAAATTTTTTATTGCTGTTTTTATCTATCAATTTATGTCAGACAAACTCATAAGTAAAATATAAAACTTCATAATAAGGCGCAGCTATAAAATGAGCTGCGCCTTATTATGAAGTTTATGCAATATCATTGTC
>DASRMZ010000250.1:0-2629 GCA_035647675.1 Thermoclostridium sp.
AGAGGAGCCTTCAGCAACTATTTATAGCAGCCAATACTTCCAGCTTTCGCATATATTAGGTGTGGACAGAGAAATTGGACGCACTCTTTCGAAAAACAAATACAATTACAAGCCATGTGATTCTCACTTTATTATGGAGGAGACAAAAAAGACTTTGGACCTTGGCACAGGTATTGACAATATATATGTAATAGACGAAAAAACAAATGTGTTAGCCCATGAATGTGGGGATATTAGAGTAGCGGCAAGAGAATTTTTCAATGGTAGGAGTGTCTATGCATCAAGCTTTAAATTTAATGCTGAAAATACCAGGCTACTATTAAGGACCATACTGTGGGCTTCGGGTACCGAAAAAGAAATTGATTGTTGGACCACAGACAATGTAAAAACCGAATGTGCATATTTCCCTGCAAATAATAAAATTGTTGTTATAAACAATGGTTCAGATACCGAAACAACAACAATAAGAAATGCAAAGGGTAAGAGCATTAACGTAACTCTAAAACCGTATGCAATTGAAATAATACAGGGGGAGTAACACAAGGGGACACCTCTTTTGTATAAAAACAACACAAAAGGACTGTTCTTATGCGATATGACCCTAACAAAAATAAGCTGTACAATATGTGGTGGCAAGCTTAAACGCACAACCGCAACACATTGTACAGCGGCACTTAAAGTATTTAAGATTGCATAATGACGAATTTGATCATTATTTTGGATAGGTGATTTTATCGAAGGTAGGTGATTTAAGTAATTAAGGTTTTTAAGACCAAAGGCACTTGTGGGCATGATAAGATAAAAAGTTATGAAAAGCGACGCAAGGTGAACATTACCGCACCCACGGAAGAAAAGCTAATAATGTTATGAAGTCCATAACCTTTATGACGATAGTGCTTTCAATACCGACAATTGTTTTTATCTTTTTTGGTATAAATGTGAGCTTACCTTTTGGTAGCAGCTCATTAGGTTGGATTTATTTCCTAATTGGTTCGGTTGTCATATTTTTGTTGCTGATTATTATACTAAATAAAAGGCAATTATTGCAGTCATAGAGCCGAGGCAAACCCGTGACTTCATGATTCTAACCATTCACTTATGTATGGAATGTCTATATTCGTAAATAATAATAAACATAGAACAACTATAGCAATGATAACCAATATAATTAATACTGTATAAATTAACTTTGGAAGCCATCTTTTTTTTCGCTTTACATATGTTACACCTGAAATATGCATCATAAACCTCCGGAAAAAGATTCTATAGTATATTATATTTCCCTTTATACTAATTATTATATTTTTTCTTTACAGAAATGTAAAGGCATGAAAGCCTTATTTTTCTAATTAAAACGGGAAAAGCATCTAAATAGCACACTTTAATCTAAATATTGCAGTTAAACACAATGTAAAGTATTACAGTGCACTCCATTAATATTTTGAGATATAGCTATGAACCGTAACGGAAAATTTATTATTCACATGTATATCTCAATTTAAGTAGGGGGGATTCGGGTGCTTATGTTGACGCCAGCGGCAATGCTTCGAAGCCCATGCTGCCTACCCTATATATTAAACGTGACAATGAGCGACCCGTGAGCCTTTGACCACTCACTTAGAGTCTTGCGCAATTTAAGGCGTTGTATTAGATTTAGTGATTTTGCCGCAAAGTAAACAAACCACCCGAAGCATGCCCCCGGGATGGGTAAGCCGCAACTTACAAAAATGCTCAGCAACTTTTTGTGTTGCTTTTTTGGAGAGATTGTATTATCATATATATTGCACATTAAATCAGTTGTAATTATGCGCCCGTAGCTCAATTGGATAGAGCGTCTGGCTACGGACCAGAAGGCTGTGGATTCGATCTCTGCCGGGCGCGCCAAAGGAAAACCCCTAAAATATGTTTTAGGGTTTTTTCGATCCAAAGAATATAGTGATCTAAGAGTATAGTGATTAAATACTATGATGCTATCTCATTTAAGGTCTTTATGGCATTCAAACAGAAAGGTTGGTAAATTCATGAGTAAGAGTAAATATACAAATAGAGGCTCAAAAAAAAGAAAGACTCAGAAGAAAGGCAGCTTAAAACCTGTAATTACAACAATTATTGTATGTATTCTTATGGGAGCTGCTTTTTACCTTGGAACTAAATTTTACTCATTAAAAAACATTCTAGCAAGCAAGCCTGATGATACACAAATCACACCTATAACCGGTGTGCCTGATAATGCACAAAACACACCGATAGCTAATGCGTCCGAAAATACACAAAACACACAGGTAACAGGTGCGCCTACAGAGCAACCAACAATAACTGCTGCTCCTATACAACCGAAAACTGTTAACTTAACGCTATATTTTTCAAATTTAAATGTGGACGGTGTTGTGCCAACACAACGTCAGGTCGAAATTGAGACAGATGAAAAGCTTGAAGAGATGATATTTAAAGAGCTTCAAAAAGGGCCTTATGGGACAGGTGAGGACTCTACCATACCAAAGGATACAAAGTTTCTCTCAGCCGATGTAAAGGATGGTATTTGTTATTTAGATCTTTCAAGAGAGTTTGTGGACAACAATCCTGGAGGCACTGCTTTTGAAACTGTATTGATAAATTCTATTGTTAATTC
>DASRMZ010000251.1:0-13532 GCA_035647675.1 Thermoclostridium sp.
TGACTATACTGATCAAAAATATTTCAAGAATAACAACAGTTATTACGGAGATAAATATAAAATTAATTATTATTCTTTTTTTGATACTTCTCATATTTAATAACCCCTTAATCTATAACCTATCCCCCATACAGTCTCTATAACCGAAGGATTTGATGGATCATCTTCTATCTTTTCTCTTATTCTTCTCACGTGAACATCTACAGTCTTCATCTCTCCAAAATAACTTTTCCCCCATACTATGTTTAAGATTTCATCCCTGCTCAATGCCTTGTTTTTATTTTGCATGAACATTTTCATCATGGAAAACTCTATAGGTGTAAGTTCTATCTCTATACCTCTTTTATAAAACCTCTGGGCTTCCAGATCCAGTTCCAGCTCCCCCGAGACAACAGTCTTTTTGAACTGATCCTTTGCACTTTCTATTTTTCTGAGATTCGCCCGTATTCTGGCAATCAATTCCAACGGGTTGAAGGGCTTTATCATATAATCATCCGCACCGAGTTCAAGCCCCATTATCTTATCCATGTCCTGACTTTTTGCAGTCAACATAATGATGACTATATTTGGTACCGCTTCCCTGATTCGCTGGCATACCTCGAAGCCATCTATTCCGGGCAGCATGATATCAAGGACAATTACCCCCGGCTTTGTCCTTCTCACTATTTCAAGTGCTTCCTCGCCGGACACAGCTTCCAACACCTCGAAACCTTCTCTATTCAAATTGATCGATAAAAATTTTCTGATTGAAAATTCATCCTCAACAACTAATACCTTAATTCTCTCTCCCGCCATGTATGGCACCTGCCTTTTTATGTTTTTTTAAATCGCCGCTTATGGCCACTCCCCTTGTATCTATTGTAATAGATCATTTGAACCAAACAAAATGATGCTACCCCCCCCAAATATAATAATCTAAAATAAAAAAACATGAATCTGCCACCTAAGCCTTGAGAATCCTGTCCAATTCTTTGATAAATTTTTCTGTCTGCCCGATAGTTCCCGTACTCACTCTGAGCCAGTTGTCCCAACCCCATAAAAATCCGGGTCTGATGATGACGCCCTGTTTCATCAATTCTTCAAATACTAATTTAGAATGAACACCCGTGTTTACAAATATAAAGTTTGCATTGGATTTTACATATTCCAGATTATTATCATCGAAATATTTTTCCATAAGCGCCAGTGATTCATAATTTAACTTTACTGTTTTTTCAATATGTTCCTCATCTTCCAATACTGCTAAAGCCGCTGCCTGGGCTAATGAATTGACATTAAACACATCTTTTACCTTGCCCATCTGTGAGGCTATCCCCTTAGATGTGAGCACGTATCCCACCCTGATCCCGGCAATTCCTCCAACCTTAGAAAATGTCCTGAGTATAATAGTATTTGGCCTTTTTTCCAAAATATCCAATGTCTCCGGATATTCCGGATTGACTTTTGCATAATTATAGTATGCTTCATCGAATAGAATAACAATATCTTCCGGTACCTTAGCCACAAAATCATCTATTTCATTTTTCGTTAAAATGTTTCCCACAGGATTATTAGGGTTACAGATATATATTATTTTTGTTTTATCGTTAATTTTTTCCACAAAACCGCCTAAATCATGTTTATAATCTTTCAACGGTAACTTATTGATAACTCCGCCCATATTGAGTACACTGGTTTCATATAGACTGAATGTGGTATCCGCCATTATGGCTTCGTCCCCATGGCTTATAAATGTCTGGGCCACCATGGATAGGGTTTGCTCGCCGCCATTGCCTACGATTATATTTTCATGGGTTAAATTAAATTCTTTAGCAATAGCTTCCTTCAGTCTCATTGCATAGGCATCCGGATAAAGGTTGATATTTTGTGCTTCCCTTATGATTGCCTCTACCGCTTTTGGCGAAGGCCCCAAAGGATTCTCGTTGGATGCTAATTTCTCTATTTTATCTATGCCATATTCTTTTTGGACTTCCTCAATCGGTTTTCCCGGTACATACGGCCTTAATGCATCTAACTCCTTTCTGAACAAATTTCTAGACATAAAAAACACACCCCTTTATATTTAATTTAAAATTCTATGTCAATCAATTTTCTATTAAGTGTTCGAATTTTTATATGCGATATAAGCGAAAAACCCCTTTATATCGACATCATTCTCTTTTAGGAAATCTATTATTTTATTATATCGCATTTCATATTGAGCTGTTATTTTGTCATATTTTGCGATCTCCCTGTTGGGATGTTCTATATCCCTGCCCGATATCTTTTTAATATCATCATATATCGCAATTTTTATCGAAGTCGATCCCGGGTTTATTGCAAATATTTAAAAAGACATTTCTGCCCCTCCTGTGTTCGTAACCATCTTATATTATATTATAATATCAAGCTTTGTGCCAGATTAAGTTTTTGCCATTGACTTAACATCAAAACAATGCTAATATTAAATTACAAATAAACATAGAAAATCCTTCAGGGCAGGGTGAAATTCCCCACCGGCGGTAAAAGTCCGCGAGTCTATTTTGATTGAACCGGTGTAATTCCGGTACCGACAGTAAAGTCTGGATGGGAGAAGGAAAAATTGTTGTATTCCATAAGCATTATTCTGTACAGCTTATTGAATTATTCAGCGAAATTCAGCCCTGATAAATTTTATCAGGGTTTTTTTGTGGGGTGAATTCATGGATTCTTTATATATGACTAAGGCATTGGATCTGGCAAAATTGGGTATCGGCTATGTAAATCCAAACCCGTTGGTCGGAGCTGTAATAGTTAAAGACAATAAAATTATCGGTGAAGGCTATCACGAAAAATACGGTGAGGCCCATGCAGAAATCAATGCATTTAACAATGCCATAGAATCTGTTGCAGGGGCTACTATGTATGTAACTTTAGAACCTTGTTCACATTTTGGCAAAACTCCGCCTTGTGTTGAAGCAATTATCAACAGAAGAATCAAAAAAGTTGTGGTTGCTGTGGAAGACCCTAACCCCTTGGTAGCGGGCAGAGGGATCAAATTTTTAAGAGAAAACGGTATAGAAGTAATAACAGGTGTATTAGAAGATGAAGCCAAAAAATTAAATGAAATCTTTATAAAATTTATCACAACAAAGCTTCCTTTTTGTACACTTAAAACCGCCATGACACTGGATGGCAAAATAGCAGCCTATACCGGGGATTCCCGTTGGGTCACTAATGAGAAGTCCAGAGAATATGTTCATAAATTACGCCATAAACATTCTTCCATAATGGTTGGAATAGGAACAGTTTTAGCGGATGATCCTATGCTTACAACTAGGTTAGAGAATATTGACGGAAAAAACCCAATCAGAGTAATTGCAGACACAAAAGGCAGTATACCTTTAGATACAAAGGTTCTCCAATGTGATGAAAACACAAAAACTATTGTTGCAACAACCGAGGCTACCGATGAAGAAAAGATAAAAAGTATTGAAAAAACAGGTGCGGAAATTATAGTTACTCCCCTTAAAAAGGGCAAGGTGGATTTATTGTACTTAATGAAAGTTTTGGGCGAAAAGGGGATTGACAGCACTCTTTTGGAAGGCGGGAGTAATTTAAATTACTCAGCCTTGCAGGAAGGTATTGTAGATAAAGTAATTTCATTTATAGCACCGAAAATAATAGGAGGCAACTCATCTAAAACCCCGGTGGGCGGAAAAGGTATTCCTTATATGAAGGATGCTATACCTCTTGGGGATATAAATATTCGTAAATTTGAAGATGATGTGATGATAGAAGCCTATGTAAGAAAGGGGGTTTAACCTTTGTTTACAGGACTTGTGGAAGAAATAGGAACGGTTGAATCCATTAAAAAAGGCCCTAAATCTGCAACCATTACCATCAAGGCTAAAAAGATACCGGAAGATATTAAGCTGGGTGACAGTGTTGCAACCAATGGTGTATGTTTGACGGTAACATCCTTTGACTCCGATAGTCTTAAGGTGGATGTTATGGCGGAAACAATGCGGAGAAGCAATTTAAACAACCTGTCCTCGGGAAGTAAAGTTAACTTGGAAAGGGCCCTGAAACTGGGGGATCGCCTTGGCGGACATATTGTGAGTGGGCATATAGACGGTATAGGCACTGTTAAAGATTTTCAACGGGAGGACAACGCCGTGTGGGTTTCGATCACCGCCCCGCCGAACATTTTAAAATATGTAATAAATAAGGGTTCTATTGCTGTCGATGGTATCAGCCTCACCGTAGCCTATGTAGATAATAAATGTTTTAAGGTGTCTATTATTCCGTTTACCGGAGATGAAACAACTCTCCTTGAAAAAAATATAGGCGATGAAGTAAACCTTGAAGTAGATATGATTGGAAAATATGTGGAAAAGCTTTTATCTTTTAGGGAGGACAATCCCCCTAAATCCAATATCGATATAGATTTTTTGAGTGAACACGGTTTTCTATAGGTTTTCTAAACAAATGCAATTATTTGTAGATTTTTAGGGGCGGACCCGTGTGTCCACCCACGCAAAAAGGAGTGAAAAAAACATGTACAAATTTAATACAATTGAAGAAGCCGTTGAAGATATAAAGCAAGGCAAAATCATAGTTGTGATAGACGATGAAGATCGCGAAAACGAGGGTGATCTTATAATGGCAGCCGAAAAAGTGACACCTGAAGCTATTAATTTCATGACCAAATATGGCCGCGGTCTTGTATGTATGCCCATCGACGGATGTAGATTGAAAGAACTGGACATTCCGCAAATGGTAGACCACAACACAGATAATTTTCAAACCGCCTTTACTGTGTCTATCGATGCGATGGAAACCACCACAGGAATATCAGCCTTCGAGAGAGCCTTTACAATTCAGAAAGTTTTGGATCCAAACGCCAAGGCCTCGGATTTTAAAAGGCCTGGGCATATATTCCCCTTAGAAGCAAGGAAAGGCGGCGTGTTGAAAAGAACCGGACATACGGAAGCCTCTATAGATTTAGCAACCCTTGCCGGCTTATACCCTGCAGGAGTGCTTTGTGAAATAATGAATGAAGACGGTACAATGGCCAGAACACCGCAACTTATGGAATTTGTAAAGAAACATGACTTAAAAATAATTACCATAGCGGATTTGATTGCTTATAGAAGAAAACATGAGGTGCTTATTACCCGTATAACCAGCGCTAAATTGCCCACCAAACATGGCGAGTTCACTATTATAGGTTATGAAAACAATCTAAACGGGGAACACCATGTTGCCTTGGTTAGGGGTAATGTATCTGACGGGAAGCCGGTTTTGGTGCGTGTTCATTCTGAATGTCTTACGGGAGACACCTTTGGTTCTCTACGTTGCGATTGCGGCGAACAATGTGCTTCCGCATTGAAACAAATTGACAAGGAAGGCCGTGGTGTACTGGTTTATATGCGCCAAGAAGGCAGAGGCATTGGACTAATAAACAAATTAAAAGCCTACGCCTTACAAGATAATGGTATGGATACGGTTGAAGCAAACCTAGCCCTTGGTTTCCCAAGTGATATGAGGGATTATGGAATCGGCGCTCAAATATTAGCCGATCTCGGTATCAAGAAAATCAAACTGATGACCAATAATCCCAAGAAATTGTCGGGGCTTGCAGGTTATGGCATGGAAATAGTTGAAAGAATCCCTATACAAACGGGTTGCAATAAACATAATATCTGCTATTTAAGAACAAAACAAGAAAAACTGGGACATATGTTAAATTTTAAGGGGGTTAAAAAATAATGAAAGTTTTTGAAGGCAAGTTAATTTCAGATGGATTGAAATTCGGTATTATCGTCGGAAGGTTTAATGAGTTTATCGGAAGCAAACTTCTGTCGGGAGCTCTTGATGCCCTGAAACGTCATGATGTAAATGAAGAAGACATCGATATTGCATGGGTGCCCGGTGCTTTTGAAATTCCACTTGTAGCAAAAAGAATGGCCGAGACAGATAAATATGATGCAATAATATGTCTCGGTGCTGTTATAAGAGGTGCCACCCCCCATTTTGATTATGTATCTAACGAAGTTACCAAGGGGATTGCTAAGGTTTCCCTCGATACGGATTCTCCGATAATATTCGGTATTCTCACAACTGATACCATAGAACAGGCAATAGAGAGAGCGGGAACCAAGGCGGGCAACAAGGGTTATGATGCGGCTATTACTGCTATTGAAATGGCAAACTTGTTAAAAGAAATTTAAAATTAACACAGGGGGACGGTCCTTTTGTGTTGTTGGAGGGTGAGCTTTGCTCACTCGGGTTGTGGACACAGTGGACACAGCGGGGCCGGTTCTTCTTGTGTTGTGTTTTTTCAACAACACAAAAGGACCGTCCCCCTGTGTTCTCACACAGTCTGCCGTCCCCGTGTTAATTCCCGTGTTAATTTATTGATTTTCAGCCCCTACAGCATCCATCGCATCTGCCGCTTTATACGAACTTCTGACAAAGGGACCGGAAGCCACGAATTTAAAACCGAGCTCCTCCGCCTTTGCTCTATATCTTTCAAATGTTTCCGGCGTAACATATTCTTTTACCGGATAATGTTTCTCACTGGGTGCTAGGTATTGGCCCAGAGTTAAGAAATCACAGTCCACATCCCTCAGGTCCTTCATTACTTCTATTACTTCCTCTTCTGTTTCACCGAGGCCCATCATCATGCCGGATTTAGTTAATATTGTATCGTCCATTTCTTTTACCTGCCCCAAAACATCCAGCGATCTTTTATATATAGCCATAGGCCTGATTTCCTTATATAATCTGGGCACTGTTTCCACATTATGATTGATAATTTCCGGTTTGGAATCCACCACGGTTTTAATAGATTCCCTATGTCCCTTTAAATCGGAAATAAGCAATTCTATTGTAATACTGCTGTCCTTGGCCCTTATAGCATTTACAACTTTTGCAAAATGTCCTGCTCCCCCGTCCGGAAGGTCGTCTCTGGTAACCGTAGTAACCACAACGTGTTTCAAACCCATTTCAACTGCCGCATTTGCCAGATTTTCCGGTTCCTCGGGGTTTACCTCTTCTAATGTTCCATGTGAAACATTACAAAATCTGCAGTTTCTTGAACATTCTTTCCCCAATATCATAAAGGTTGCCGTCTTTCTGCTGAAACATTCCATTCTGTTTGGACAGTTTGCTTCTACACAAACTGTGTTTAATGAGTATTTTTCAAGCATTTCCTCTACATAGTCTAAACTGCGGCCTTGTGCCATATTTATTCTTAGCCATTCCGGTTTTCTTTTTACAGCCATTTATACACCACCCCTTTAACAATAGTTTAACAATGGTTTAACCATTGTCTAACGATTGCTATAATAGTTTATCTTGTAATTTTAGTAAGGTTATATAATATAGAATATTTTTACAACAATTAACTTTAAAAAACGATTGTTCAACCGTTGCTCAATGATTATTTCTAAATCCAGATCCTTCGTTAGTCGAACTCATTCTGTCCGTCCCGGAATTTGCACGTGCTACCCACACCACGATAAATGAAAACATCGTTTTTTGTAGGGGTGGACGACCCTGTCCACCCGAGGGCAGACAGAGTCGTCTGCCCCCACCTTTCATAGCAATGACAATTTTCAGATATTTAGCCATCCTTGCCATATTTAATAGGCGACCGCAGGTCGCCCCTACTATTCAACCATCGTTACCTCGTACCCATCATAACCCAAACTTTTACAAAAATAATCTATGGTTAATTTATTCATGTTATCAAAATCCACAACATCACCCGTGATTTTTTTTAAGGATGTAACACCCTTATCCACGATACCACAAGGCACTATCAATTTAAAATGATCTAAATTTGTATTTATATTAAATGCAAATCCATGCATAGTAACCCTTTGTTTTACCGCCAAACCGATTGCAACTATCTTTTCATCACCAACCCAAACACCTGTATGTTTATCATCTTTATTGGCCTTGATATTAAATTCGTTTTTCAGTAAATTTATGAAAGTATCTTCTATACCTGTAACAAATTTTTTAATACCCATTTTTCTATCCCTGAGGTTGACAATGGGGTACCCTACTGCTTGTCCATACCCATGATATGTCACGTCACCGCCCCTGTTTGTTTTATAAAGGGATATACCCTGATCATTCAAAAACTCCTCAGAAACTATAACATTTGATTGCTCGGCATGTCTCCCTAACGTAATAATCGGGGGATGCTCAACCATTATCAAAACATCTTCTATTTTTCCTTCTTGCCTTTTTTCCAAAATATCATATTGGATAGTCAAGGCCTTTTCGTATTGACATTTACCCAAAAATAATACTTTTAGGTTCATATCGTTCTCTCCCGTCCTGCCTAGAAAAATACCCCCTGCTTTATTCAACAGAGGGTAATTTTAGTTTATATAGTTTATATGATTTATAGATTATCCTTTATTATTTGATATCTGTAAATTAATGTTGCGTCGTCACCTTTTACCTTTACTCCACCTTTTAGGAATTTTACTGTTTCACCGGATGATACATCAAACTCGCTATCCGCTTTACTGTTAAGAAATTCTGATAATGCATCTGCTTGACTTGGATCAAATTTTTCCTTGACGCCCCAGGCGACTGCTAGAACAGCTTTGAGGTCTCAAGTTTCACAAGCATTTTCAATTCTATCTTTTATAGATGCTGCTATACTGTTTTTTAGAGCTTCTTCAAAATTTCCATCTTGTCCAAACATTATTTTTCCCCCTTAATGTTTTATATAAATTTATAGTTCCGCTTTAACTCATTCCCTAAAACAATCTTATATATCATTATATCAATATTGCTCGTATTAGGTTACATATATTTGTGTTTCATCTTAGTTTTAATCTTCTAATGTTTGATAAATTTTCCAAGCATGAGAAATAAAATCAGGATTCAGGTAGAACCAAAGCTCTACCTGAATCAAACTTTTTATTGCATTCTGTTTGTTGTCTTTATTGTGCGTCTTGCCATTTAAGTATCAGATCCTTGGCTGCTTTCTTTTCATCGATTCTTCTTACCAAAGTATCATGAGGAGCTTCTTTTAGTATATTAGAATCTTTTGCAGCTTCGTCTGCTATCGTATTCAGAGCCTCTATGAAAGAATCCAGAGTTTCTTTACTTTCAGTTTCTGTAGGCTCTATCATCAACGCCTCGTCTACTATAAGCGGGAAGTAGATTGTAGGTGGATGGAATCCATAATCCAGTAGGCGTTTAGCAATGTCTAAGGTAGCTATATCATCTGCAATACCTTTTTTCAGTGCATCAAACACACATTCATGCATACATATTCTATCATATGGAAGCTCATATTTATCTTTTATACCGGCCGCTATATAGTTTGCGTTAAGTACTGCCCTTTGGCTTGCTTCCCTAAGTTTTGGTCCTAATGTGTATATATAGGAATAAGCTTTTACCAACACATCAAAGTTACCATAGAAGTCTACCATTCTACCGATAGAATCCGGTCTGTCATAGTCCAGATAATATTTGTCCCCATCTTTCTCAATCAATGGAGAAGGAAGGAAAGGTACTAAGAAATCCTTAACTCCTACTGCACCACTACCCGGGCCACCGCCACCGTGAGGTGTGGACATTGTTTTGTGCAGGTTATAGTGGCAAACGTCAAAGCCCATATCCCCCGGTCTTACAACACCCATAATAGCGTTTATATTAGCACCGTCATAATACAGTAATCCGCCGCAACCATGAACCTTTTCCGCAATTTCCTTAATTCCTCTGTCAAAAAGCCCAAGAGTACTAGGATTTGTTAACATTAATCCTGCAATATCATCGCCCAAAACAGCTTCCAGAGCATCGAGATCAACCGAGCCGTCTTCGGCCGATTTTATTTCTACGATATCAAATCCGGCAACAGCCGCTGTTGCAGGGTTTGTTCCGTGAGCAGCGTCGGGAACTATAATTTTGGTTCTCTTGAAATCTTTTCTCTTTCTATGATAAGCTTTTATCACCATTACTCCGGTGAGCTCACCATGTGCACCTGCTGCGGGTTGAAGTGTCATTCTACTCATACCTGCTACTTCTGCCAGCATTTTATCTAAACCATACATGAGCTCTAGGGCCCCTTGTGCAGTTTCTTCCGGCTGATATGGGTGAATGTTAGCAAACCCGGGGAGTGCTGCCATGTCTTCATTTATTTTAGGATTGTATTTCATGGTACAGGAACCTAACGGATAGAATCCTGTATCTACACCAAAGTTTTTGTTAGATAGGTTGGTATAGTGCCTAACTACATCTATTTCACTTACCTCCGGCAATCCAAGCTCCCTTTCAGTCAAGAATTCACTTGGGATTACACTATCGAGAGCTACTTCTTCTACGTCACATTCAGGCAAGTCATATGCTTTTCTTCCTTCTTTGGAAACTTCAATTATTAGTTTGTTGTAATCAGTAATCACTATATCACCTCCATTACACTAGCTAGTTTGTCGATTTCTTCTTTTGTCCTTTTTTCTGTTACAGCAATCAGTAAACCATTTTCTAACTCTTTATATTTTCTGCCTAATTCAAATCCACCAAGAATATCATTCTTGAATAGTTCTGCATTAACCTTAGAACTGTCCACATCACTGGTTACTGCAAACTCTTTAAAGAATGGTTTGTCAAATAAAAGTTTAAACTTACCGCTCTTTGTGACTTGTTTTGCTGCATATTGTGCTTTTTGTGCACACTGTACAGCTACATCTTTTATTCCTTGTTTGCCCATTGTGGACAAGTACATTCCAACCATAAGAGCTATTAAACCTTGATTTGAACAAATATTTGAGGTCGCTTTAAACCTTCTGATATGTTGCTCCCTCGCTTGTAATGTAAGAACAAACGCTCTCTTACCGTCTAGGTCTATAGACTGACCTACTATCCTACCGGGCATCTTTCTTACAAGTTTTTTGGTAGATGAGAAGAAACCTAAGTAAGAACCACCATATTTTAAGGGATTTCCTAAAGGTTGCGCATCACCGATTGCTATGTCAACACCAAGCTCTCCCGGGCTTTTTAGTATTCCCATGGAGATAGGATCTACATAGTTAATCAGTAAGGAACCATTGCTGTGTACCAGTTTTTCAACTTCCGCAACGTCTTCGATAATACCGAAGAAGTTAGGATTTTGAATGATAACACCGGCAGTATCGTCTCCGAGTGCTGCCTTAAGCTTATCTATATCGGTTACCCCATCAGCTATGTCAATTTCTACCAACTCTATGTCTCTCATTCCAAGATATGTGGCCATAACTTCCCTAACTGCCGGATGGACAGTTTTGGAAACAACTATGGTATTACGTCTTGTACTGTCGGTTGCCATAAAAGAAGCCTCAGCAGCCGCGGTTCCACCGTCATACATAGAAGCATTGGTTACTTCCATGCCTGTCAGTTCACTTATCATAGACTGAAATTCGAATATTGTTTGCAGAGTACCCTGACTTATTTCAGGTTGATATGGTGTATATGCGGTAAAGAATTCACCTCTCCCCGCCAAATGTTTTATCAATGCGGGAACATAATGATCATATGCACCTGCGCCGAGAAAGCAAACTTTTTCATCTGTAGTTACGTTTTTATTACCAAGCGCTTTTACCCGACGAGCAACTTCCAGCTCAGAGTGCGGTCCTTCTAAATTAAGTTTATCATCCGGACCTAGCAAGAACTCTTTAGGCACGTCTTGGTATAAATCTTCTATAGTGTCTACTCCTATTGCTGCCAGCATTTGCTTTTCATCTTCGGTCGTAGTAGGTAAATACTTGTGATGAACACTAGACATACTAACCCTCCTTATCATGTGAATTTTCTGTTACCGGGTTTTATTCGTTATCGCAGAATTCTTTGTATGCTGCTGCATCCATAAGATCTCCTGTATCAGCGTCTCCTGATAATTCAATCTTAGCAATCCAGTTAGCAAAAGCATCTTCGTTAACGAGTTCTGGTGAATCATCTAGAGCTTCATTAACTTCTACTACTTTACCTGCAACCGGCAGATATACGTCTGAAGCTGCCTTTGTAGATTCAACAACTGCAAATGCTTCACCCTTGTCAAACTCGTCGCCGACTTCCGGTAATTCAACATAAACGATGTCGCCTAGTGAATGTTGTGCATGATCTGAAATACCAACGAAAGCTTCGTTTCCATCAATTTTTACCCACTCATGATCCTTTGTGTATAAATTTCCTTCTACTATTTTCATAATTGATTCCTCCTTAAATTTATGGATTTTTATTTGAAAAAATTAAAATCAAAAATTGTTTTAGGATTTTTATCCTAAGAACTTGCTGCTAACTACTTCAGCGTCTATAGTCTTATTTCTAACTTTTATCTGTATTGGTGTACCAATTTTTGCATATTCTATATCCAGCATAGCCTTGCCTAAAGTTTTGCCGAGGGTTGGAGATTTGTATCCTGTGGTTACAAAACCGATTACTTTTCCGTCAGCCACAACTTCATAACCTTGTCTGGCTATTCCTTTACCCTTTAATTCAAATGCCATAACTTTTCTCTTCAGATCTCCTGCTTTTTGCTTTTTCAGAGCTTCTTTTCCTATAAAGTCAGCTTCTTTATCAAGCTTTACAAAGAAACCTAAACTTGCTTCCAGTGGGCTAATGTCGTCGCCCATTTCGTTGCCATAAAGCGGAAGATTTGCTTCAAATCTTAGGGTATCCCTTGCGCCGAGTCCTGCAGGGACCAATCCTTTGTCTTTTCCAACTTCAAACAGCTTATCCCATAATGCCACGACATCATCATTTCCAAGATATATTTCAAATCCGTCTTCACCTGTATAACCATTTCTGGAAACCAGAGCTTTTGCTCCATTTACTATAACTTCATCTTGGAAGCGGAAAGGCTTCATTGCTGAGAGATCTATGTCTGTAAGTTGTTGTAATATTTCCTCTGATTTTGGACCTTGTAATGCTACTGCGGAGAATTGATCGGAAAGGTTTTCCAATTTTACATCGAAATCGCCCTTGTTTTCGTTTAGCCATGCAAAGTCTTTGTCCACATTAACTGCATTAACTATTAACAAATAGCGATCCTTGTTGTACTTGTAAATCAGGAAGTCATCCACTATTCCACCATCCGGTCTACAAAAATGTGTATATTGTATCTGATGGTCTCCGGCAGCTGCTACGTCATTTGAAACCATGTACTGCATGAATGCTTCAGCATCCTTGCCTTCTACTGTGAGTTGTCCCATGTGGGATACGTCGAACAGTCCTGCAGCGTTTCTTACAGCATTATGTTCGGGTACCAATCCTTCATACTCAACTGGCATTTCCCATCCCGCAAAGTCAACTGGAGAGCCGCCATATCTTTCGTACACCTCAAACAGTGCTGATCTTAGCAGTTTACCCATAAATATCTCCTCCTCTTTTTTATATTAGTTTCACCCTTTTAAAAAATTAATACTTATTTTTAACAGTATGGAAAATATTTCCATACAAAATTATTCCCGTTGCCTAATTATATCTTAATCCCGATCCCGAAACTTTAAGTTGAATATATGTACAAAACCTGTCTTGCTATACTCTATATATGACATTAATTA
>DASRMZ010000252.1:0-4275 GCA_035647675.1 Thermoclostridium sp.
AAAGACAAGAAAAAGTGTACCCATCAGCTGGTGCGAGGAGCATGGGCAGTTGATACCGCAAACGTTGAAGCGAACTCGGTACAGGTATGACTTATCAAGATTTTAGTTGGTATTTCATCGGGGCAAAAATGGTGTCGATTGGTATTAAGACCCGAAAGGGAAGCACCAAGACGAGGGTTCAATTCCCTCTTGCTCCATATCACGAATTTCAAAAGGAGAATGGCATGGCAATAGGAATAAGGGTTTTACTCACCAATGGTGATTTTGACTGGTACTACCCAGTTGAGCCTGATGGTTATGGCGTTGATGCAAACGGTGATTTGCACATAGATAACGGTTATTATGAATACACGGTAAACAAAGATGAGTACCAGAGTTATGACACATACCAGCTATGCCCCGTGTGCCTTAAGGAAGTTGGTACTTGCTTATGCGATGAAGAGTAAAGGAGAAATACCATGAGATTAGAAGATTATGATTTTGAGACAGAGAATGACAAAATACAATTTATCATGGATACGTTTTTTGATCACCTTTATTACTGTCCTGTGTGTAGTGAAGGTTATATCGATGTCGAAGAGGCATACGATTGTTGCCACACAGACTGCTATGAGCAAGACAAGTATTTCATTGAGGAAGAAAGAGCAGACTTTCGCATAAGACAAGAAAAGGGGGAATTATGAGATATCGAAAAGGAGATATGTTTGAAAGCACAGCGGAGCTAGTGGCTTGGCTTGAGTCCGGCAAGAGCGTATACATCCACGGCAAGTACTGGAATAACAAGTGGGCGGTCAATTTGCAGCTGGGTTGGCTGATGGCTGTTGTGAGGTATGGTGTAGCGTGCAGGGCGGTAAAGAATAAGCATTAGTGTTATGAGCAGGACAAATCTTTCGTTGAGGAAGAAATTGCTGATTTTCGTATGAGACAGGAAAAGGGGGATTGAATGAGAACGATAACAAGAATTGCAGTCATCAAAGAAGGCTTAGTGATAAATACGTATCCATCAATTGTAGATACAGCAAAAGGAGAAGGTCTGGACTACTCATGGCTATTTAACCGCATCAAGAACAATAAATCGTATAAAGGGAGAACGTTTATACGCACAGAATACCAGCATACACCGATTATCTGTTTCTACAAAGGCAGACCACAGGCAACGGTACTGAAACTTTTCAGTGCATCCCTAGAAAGCCGATTGACAGAGGAAGACATTATAAATCTGTTAGAGTCTGGTGAAGAAAAGAATGGCTGGAGTTTCGATGAAGTTGGAGAGGAATACTATCCAAAGACCCTTTCTTATAGAGGCAGGCTATATCATCGGGGTTATTGGGGCTACAAGTGTGCTAAGCATTATACCTCATATTATCACAGAGACTTATACCAAGACGAGCATGGGGATATTGGCAATCTGAATGTGCAGGTCAGGAACGCAAACCGGTGGAACTGCAAATTAGAGAATCTATTTTTGGAATGATAATGTATTATTCTAGTATAAAGTTGTTGATATAAATTGCATACTATAGTAGTATATAGGTAGATCAAAAAAGGAGATTAAAAGGAGTGATGTTATGAGAACATTAAACGAGCAGTGGGTTGAGAATGGAAGGATGCCAGCGTGCCCATTCTGTAAAGGATATCCGGAGCTGGAATCAGAGGAAAATTGGGAAGGTAAAGACATTTGGTTTGTCGAGTGTGCTGAGTGCGGGGCAAGGACAGCCGAATACCTTGAAGCAGAAGAAGCTGTCGAAGCTTGGAGCAGGAGGATATGATGAAAAGGTTTATTATTATGAAGGTTGATACAGAAGAATTTTGGGCAGATTGGGAATGGGTGGATGATATCCAAAAAGCCAAGCGATACACCCAGGAACAAGCACACGAAGGAGTAGAATTCTTCTTTGATTTTGGGATTATTTGTGTCGCAGGAATGCTCAAATGAAAATGAAGGTTAACACCATAGTAAGAATGGAGGGTGTAAATGTACGCGTTAATGATAGTAAATAAAAAGCAAGATGTTTTAGTTATGGGAACACCGCTTAGCATAGAGTTGTCTTGGTATGAGGGTCAAATTGGAGCCATCCCAGTTTTTGAGACAAGAGAGGAAGCAGAGCAGGTACGTGGTGATAGAAGCATTAAAATATATAAGATTGAAGAAATCAGGGATAAAGAATAATGAAATATGTAGGGATGATAGTTTGCTTAATTTCTGTAATAGCTCTTTTGTGGCCAGAAGAGATTGACCAAGAACAACCACCTTGGGAACTTTATGAATGCGAAAGGGACGATTACCCAGAACATTACTTGGAACAGGAGGAACTAAATGAGAGGTTTTGATTATGTGCGTGAAAACTACAACCTTCCATTTCTCAAGAGGGGTATAAGGGTTTGTAATCATGGAAGATATGGCAGAGTAACCAGTGCAAACTCAAGGGTTAAGGTCCGTTTTGATGGATGGGATAAGTCAGTGAACTGCCACCCAACATGGGAAATGATTTACTACGCTGAAGATGGAAGTTTCCTTGCGGATTTCACAAAGAAGAAGGAGCCCACCGATGAAAATTAAGGTTGAGAATTGGAACTGGAGGGCGTGATATGCTAGTAGATAAAAAAGGTAGAGAGATAACCGCAGGATGTAAAGTGATGTGGGGTGATACTCTGTGCGACATAGATTGGGTAGGCCAAGATCATAGCAAGGAAGTACAAGAGCTATGCGCAAAGTATATAGAGGTTGTTGATGTAGATGCAGAGGGGTAAGAGATGACTAACAGAAAGCCAGATATTGAAAATGAATTTGCAGAATTTTGGATTGATAGAGGTGCTACAAAATACCTACAGACAAACAGAAAAACAGGAAATATCATACCTGCTTTAAGGGAATATTATGTTGCAAGAGCAAAATTGAAATCTACTGGAGAAGAATCTTTTGTCATTGCAGGTAATGGAGAAATAATATTTGACTGTAAAAGTTATGAAGTTATGTGTTATGAGTGTGACAAGGTTAAGTTGTTGGTTCAGATGAAGAGGAAAGCAATATAAGAATATTAGGCGAACCTTTGGGAAATTCCCAATGGTTGGATGGGAGATTGCCAAAATGGAGAGTAGTATGATTTTATCATTATCAATTACTGCATTGCTTGCTATTATATTTATTGCTATAGGTAGTAGTTGGAGATATGTTGTTATAGATTTTTTAATGGATGTTTTTGTATATTTGATGACTTTTTCAATAATAGGTATTTCTGTATATCTATTAATATCTAGAATAATATAAAGGAGTGACACAATGAAAGTATTTCTATCAGGATCAATAAGCCACGATGATAATTACAAGAAGCATTTCAAGGAAAAGAGCGACATTTTCGAAGCACAAGGGATTGATACGTTTGATCCTTCCTTGCTACCTCCGAACCTACCATACACAACATACATAAAGCTATGCCTGGCTGAACTTGTTACCTGTGATTTCATTTGTTACGTCAATGACGTGACTACAAGTAAGGGGTCTTTCATCGAACGCATCGTTGCTGCGGCGTGTGGGATTGAGGAGATTGTATGAGACATTTAGAAAGCCAAATACAGGCGAACATCTGTAAATTGTTACAATTACACCATATATATTTTCATTCTTGCCCCAACGAGTTAGCCGGTGGAGGAAAAGGCGCAAAGATACGTATGGGTCAATTTGTCTCACTTGGTTTAAGGAAAGGCGTCGGCGACCTCGTGGTTTGGTGGCCCCCTGGAATCGGCTATGTTGAGGTGAAAACACCGACAGGACGGCAGTCGGATAACCAAAAACGCTTCCAAGAACGGTGTAAAGAGTACGGCGTGCCGTATGATTTGGTTAGGTCGGTGGAAGATGTGGAGATGTTGATACATGAACGAAGTTAAACTGATTGATTGCATGGAATACATGAAGACCGTACCTGATAAATATTACGAGTTGGCGATTGTTGACCCGCCGTATGGGATAGATATCAATAGTAGCGGTAGACTTGGTCATTATGGTGGTAAAGGTAAAGTATGGGATTCTTGCGTTCCAGATAAAGCATACTTCAAAGAATTGGAAAGAATATCACAGAATAGTATTATTTGGGGTGGAAATTATTTCAACCTACCACCGACAAGATGCTTTTTAATATGGGATAAGCAACAACCTATAGGAGTTTCTTTTGCTGATTGTGAAATGGCGTGGACTTCATTTAATGAAAGTGCAAAGACTTTTAGAATGAGACCACAAAATGCAGATAGTGATGGACGCATCCACCCCACCCAAAAACC
>DASRMZ010000253.1:0-4499 GCA_035647675.1 Thermoclostridium sp.
TTCTTTTGTCCTTTGCTTTTGATATTGGATAGATTGATTGAAGGTAAATGCGAGCATCTGGACAATTCTCTTGTATTTTCTGAATTATCTTTCCTATATTACAGACAATATATTCTTGGCTTTTCTTTTCTCCAATGTCATTAGTGCCGATTAGAATAAAAACCTTGGACGGTGATAAAGCATAAACACTCTCTGGCATACGGTTTAGTACACCATCGGTTGTGTCGCCTCCTATTCCGCGATTTATAATGTAACTGTCATGGAAAAACTCATTTATCCTATAAAAATCAGTGATGGAATCTCCCAAAAACACAATACCACCAGGCCTTGCACTTTTGTTCAATTCAAAAAACGAGTTGTCCACTACCTTTTTATAGAGTTTAATAATTCTATCAATAATACTCACAAATATAGCCTCAACTCTCTTTTCTGTATTCCTTTTTGAGCATCTTACGTTCTACTTGTTCAAGCGCCACATTACAATATGTTGTAGTTTTGCACGAGGGTTTTTCAACACATATTGTACAGCCCATATTTTAATGTTACTTCGCAAAAGCCTTTATTAGGTTTATATTGCAAAAGCCATTATTCACAAACAACCTTCCCATCTATTATTGTATAGTCAACCTTTGTTTTATAGTCAAAGGGATGACCACTAAAAATTACAATATCGGCGTCTTTGCCAATTTCAAGGCTTCCTACTCGATCTTCTATCCCACTTGCAATAGCGGCATTAATAGTTATAGCCTCAAGGGCATCTTTTTCCTTCATCCCTTCTCTTACTGCAATTGCTGCACATAAAAGCAAATGTTGAATAGGAACACAAGGATGATCTGTCATTATAGCAACCGGAATCCCAGCGTTTGCAAGAATTCCTGGGGCGGCAAGGGTTTGATTTCTAAGCTCTATCTTTGATCTATCTGTCAGCATAGGCCCTAAAATTGCTTTAATATCATTTTCCTTCAATATATCAGTAATCATATACCCTTCAGTACAATGATCTATAGTTATTTTTAAATTAAATTCTTTTGCAATGCGAATTGCTGTTAATATATCATCCGCCCTATGAGCATGAATCTTTACAATTAATTCACGTTTTAGCGCAGGAACTATTGCCTCCATGCGCATATCAAATTCAGGCTTATCATTGTTTTCTTTGTCATTTATGTACTCATCCCATTGCTCCATATATTCTTTTGCTTTGAATAGCTGCTCGCGAAATATAGCCGCTGTAGCCATTCTGGTGCTGGGAGTATTGTTCTTTTCATGGTATACACTTTTTGGATTCTCACCCAATGCTACCTTAAGTGCACATGGCTCTTTTATGATCATTTCATCAATCGAGCGGCCATAGGTCTTTAGTGCAGCAAACTGTCCGCATAAAACATTTCCGCTTCCAGGGCCAGCACATACAGAGGTTACCCCCCATTGTCTCGCTTCTTCAAAGGAGCGATCGGCATGATATATACCATCTATTCCACGCAGATGTGGGGTGGATGGATCGGTTGTTTCATTGGCATCATCACCCTCAAAACCAACTGAGTCCTCTAGAATACCGATATGTGTATGTGAATCTATGAGACCGGGAAATACAAACCTTCCCTTTGCATCTATGATCTGTGTATCATCCGGGCATTGTGTCATTGGCCCTACCGATGAAACCTTTCCTTCTTTAACTAAAACATAGCCATTTTGGTGCGTAATCACCTGTGTGTTATCTTTTTTCGCCATTGTGCAAACTATCCCATTAATTATTAGCATGTAGCCCTCCATTAAATTGATGTTTAATTGCTTTTAAGAACTTTCCTTTTTTCAAAAAATAATACTAATTATAGCATAGTATTATTTCCCAAACAATTACTACAGGCATTTTGCGTTCTACTTGTTTAAGTACCGTTAATTCTCACAGGTAGGTAAAGAGATATCAAAAAAGGTGACAAGAGTTGTTTTCTCTGCCACCTTTTTTTATCATTCTACTGTTCTATGGAAACTGCTGCTTCATCCTGTGCCTCTTGTACTGGAATTTGTGAAGCTTCCTTCTCTTTCCCATCTGCTATTTCTTCTTTAGAAATCGGAAACCTAGTCAATGCATATTTCATCACTTGATCCATTGAAGCAACGGGTATCATGGTCAATTTACTTAAAACATTTTCTGGTATTTCTTCGGTATCTCTTTTGTTTTCCATCGGAAATAACACCGTATCAATCCCTGCCCTATGAGCTGCAATTACTTTTTCCTTCAATCCACCTATGGCCAAGACCCTTCCTCTTAATGTGATCTCCCCTGTCATTGCAACATTTTTCTTAGCTGGTATCTTTGCCAATGCAGAAATCATTGCGGTTGCTAAGGTAATGCCTGCAGAAGGTCCATCTTTAGGAATTGCACCCTCAGGTACATGAATGTGCATATCATATTTTTTATAAAAATCCTTCTCAATTCCAATCATTTCAGCAATGGAACGAACATAGCTTTTGGCAATCTTCGCAGATTCTTTCATAACGTCACCTAATTGGCCTGTCAGCTCTAACTTACCATCACCAGACATTAAATTAACCTCAATTGTAAGTGTGTCACCGCCAACAGGTGTCCAAGCAAGACCACGAGCTATACCAATTTCGTCCTGCTCATTTGCTTTATCAAATAAATATTTTTTAGTTCCAAGGTAATTACCCAATGTGTTGCTTGTTATGGTTGCTGATTTTCTCTTTTCCGATACTATTAGCTTTGCAACCTTACGGCATATGGTTGCTATCTCTCTTTCAAGGTTTCTAACGCCTGCTTCACGAGTATAATAGTTTATAACATCTCGAACAGCATCTTCATCAAAGCGTATTTGTCTTGATTTCAATCCATGATTTTTTATTTGCTTTGGTATTAAGTGTCTTATTGCAATTTGAACCTTTTCCTCTTCAATGTACCCCGATATATCAATTACTTCCATACGGTCTAACAAAGGGCGAGGGATTATGCCTTTGTTGTTGGCTGTCGTAATAAACATTACATTTGATAGGTCAAACGGAACATCGAGATAATGATCGCGAAATTCCTTATTCTGTTCTATATCTAATACCTCAAGCATTGCTGCTGCAGGATCGCCTCTGAAGTCATTTGACATTTTGTCAATTTCATCAAGCAAAATAAGTGGATTATTGGAGCCTGCCTGCTTTATAGCAGTTATTATTCTGCCAGGCATAGCACCTACATAAGTTCTTCTGTGTCCTCTAATTTCAGCTTCATCCCTTACTCCGCCAAGTGACATACGAGCATAATTTCTATTTAATGCCCTTGCAATGGAACGCACAATGGAGGTCTTCCCAACACCTGGAGGACCCACGAGGCATATTATCTGACCATGGATTCCTTTTCTGAGCTTGCTAATGGCTAAATATTCAACCATCCGCTCCTTTACTTTCATGAGCCCATAATGATCCTCTTCCAAAATACGCTCTGCATTTTCAATATCGAAATTTTCCTGAGTTTTTTCGTTCCAGGGCAAAGAAATTAGCCAATCGAGATAAGTTCTAATAACTCCACTTTCAGCAGATGAAGGATGCATTTTAGAAAGCCTGTCCACTTCCTTCAATGCTTTCTCTTCAGCCTCATCAGCCAAATTTAAGCTTAATATTTTTTCCCTGTATTCATCCGTTTCATCATCGTGCTCTTGACCATCTCCTTCAAGCTCATCCTGAATTGCTTTTAACTGTTCTCGCAAATAATATTCCTTTTGCCTTTTGTCCATCTGCTTACGAACTTTATTACTAATGTTTTTTTCAACCTCAAGTATTTCAATTTCTTTGACTAAAATATCAAGGAGCTTTTCAAGACGCTTCTTTGGGGATATCTCACTCAAAATGCTCTGTTTTTGCTCAAGCCCTAATACCATGTTGGCTGCGATAACATCTGATAATCTCGAGTAATCCTCCACTGTTGATAATGAAAATGTGGTGTCGCTGGAAATACGGTTTGTTAATTTAGCATAGGTCTCAAAATGGCTTATAATCAAACGTACCAACGCTTCTGTCTCAGGGTTTTTTTTGAGAGACCTTTTGCTTGAGTGCTCAACAAGCTCTACCTCATAATGGGGATCCTCAGAAACATAATCCACAATTTCAGAACGCTCTAACCCTTCTACTAACACGCGTATAGTGTCTCCTGGTAGTCTTAGCAGCTGCTTTATCTTGGCTGTTGTTCCTACTGTATATACATCCTCTTGTTCCGGCTCCTCTATAGATGGTTCCTTTTGAGCTGCAAGAAAGATTTTCTGATCCTTCATCATAGCCTCTTCAAGAGCACTAATTGATTTTGGTCGACCTACATCAAAATGAAGAATCATATTTGGAAACACAACTATTCCCCTAAGTGGTAACATAGGGATTGTTATTGTTTTCTGTTTTTTCTTTTTCTGTGCCATTCAGCATCAAATCCTTTCAATATGTCCCATATATGGATTTTTGCGATGTTGCATCACAAAAGCCTTATATAATACAAATGGTTGTCC
>DASRMZ010000254.1:0-3004 GCA_035647675.1 Thermoclostridium sp.
TTCGTCTGCTTTTACAAAATACTCTAAGCGATTTTCATAACGTATTTTCTGTATTGTCATATAGTTATTTACTAATTCAAGTTCACTTTTTATTGTCACTTTGTCTTTTCTTTCAAGTGTGCTTCTAAGCGTGTTTCCTAATGCACGAACAAGTTCAGCGATTTTAGCCTCTCCTGCAGATTCACTGTACCAATTTATCGTTTCTAGGGTATTGTATAAAAAATGCGGATTGATTTGTTGCTCAAGCTGCTTAAATTGTGCCTCTTTAAGTAGAAGCTGTTTTACATAATTGTCGTTCACAAGTGTTCGTATTTGAACTGCCATTTTATCAAATTGTCTGTGAGCTTTACCAAGCTCATCAGTACGTTTCGTATAATCATAGCCTACATCTATAGATTCAAATTTACCGCTACTATAAATCTCCATCTTTTTGACCAGTGTATCAAAATGCACAGTTATGCTCAAGATGGAGCATTATTGAAACTCGATGATTTAATCAATGAAACTGATTACCCAAATCTTATGGCTGGCATAGATGAGCAATACTGGGATTTTTCAAGAGTAGACGGTGGTATTTATGGTGTGCCATTTGTTCGCTATGATACAACCCCATATATTTCTTATGCAAGAAAAGACTGGCTTGATAATCTTGGAATAGACCCTACATCACTAAAAACAGTTGATGACTATTACGATATGTTATACGCTTTCACACATAACGATCCAGATCAAAATGGTGAAAATGATACTTACGGTTTGAGCAGTAATACTGGCGGTACAGCAATGAACAGTGTTGCCGAACGTTATATAGGTATGCTCTTTATGGATGCTTTTGACGCTGCTCAGTTCCAAGTGAACGATGGCAAAGTAATCCCTAACTATATTACTGACGGATATAAAGATTATTTGAAATTCCTTTCAAAGCTTTATGCTGATGGTATTATAGTTCCGGACTATATTACAAAGACACAAAAACAAACAGAGGAAGAGTTTATGAATGGAAAATTTGGTGTTCTTAACCTGTTCTGGTCTCTTTCTAGTTTGGGTTCAATGAGAGAAAATCTGTATCCACTTACACCACCACAAAAGGTTAATGGTGGAGGCGAATCCAAATATATTTATGCAACGCCTGTAAGACATTGGATTGGAATTACAACGGCTTGTGAAAATCCTGAGGAAATTCTTCAAATGTATGATTGGGCTGAAACAGATGCTGGATCAGAATTTATCCATGCAGGGGTTGAAGGCTGGGATTTTGATAAAGTTAATGGCGAGCTGGTTATTCGTGAAGACAGAGTCGGAATTAACTGGGCTTGGCGTTTTATAACTCTTGGTCATCAGAAGAGTAAAGTTGATAGTCAGCTATTACCGATTTTGACTCAATCATGGGGTGAACTTGCTATGGATCAGCTTAAACTCTCTGAGCAGTACGGTGCCAATGACCCACTTTATGTTTCTGCACCTGAGTTTAGTGAACTAAGTGATTATGACTTTGACACCTATGTTGCTGGGTATCGTGACGAAGTAGTAATGGGTAAAAAGGATGTAGACTCTACTTGGGATGAGTTCGTTGCTGGTTGGTATCAATACGGTGGAGACCATTGGGTAGAGCTTTATACCGCTTGGTATAATACTTCATTTAACCAATAATACACCACAGTGGTACAATATAGTTTATAATGATTCATAACATATACTCATTTGACGTCTGTGGGGTATATCCCACAGACGTCAATTTGAAATTTTTATAAGGAGTGACACAGGTGGAAAAAAGAACAAACACTCTTTTTAGCAATGATTTTACAGATTTTGCTATAGGACCTTTTCCATATGATCCTGAACACTCAGCAATGGGTGAATATCATTATTATCCTGCAAAAGGCTACGCAGGACAATGGTACGATCCTATAACTGGCTCTCAGTTTCGTGGACCTACATGGCTTGTAACAGAAGATAATGGTATTAAATTTATGGAGCAAATGAGAATAGGCTCTCCAGGAGAGCATGTATCATGTCCAACTCTCGTAGCTGGAGATAAAGACTGGGAGGACTATACAGCTACAGTTAAAATGCGTACCTTTTATACTAAAGAGCCTGCGGGGTTACTTTTTAGGTATCAGACAAGCTTAATGCATTATGCTTTCATGTTATATGACAAGAAAGCTCAACTATACCTTGTGGAAAAGGATAATAGAACACTACTGTTCGAGACGGATT
Organism: Thermoclostridium sp.; assembly: GCA_035647675.1. Classification (GTDB taxonomy): domain Bacteria; phylum Bacillota; class Clostridia; order DSM-8532; family DSM-8532; genus Thermoclostridium. The sequence goes on from DASRMZ010000254.1 coordinate 2,218, forward strand.
TTGATTTTGATTGTGATACACTATATGGGCTTAAAGCAGAGGTTTGCGGTGATTTAATTAAGTGCTATATTGATGATAATTTAGTAATTGAAACTAATAACGATCGTTACCAATATGGATGCATAGCTATTGCTTCTTATATGCCTGCTCAGTTTACCGATGTAAATGTAGTTTGCGATGAAAAAGCATATAATGATTTATTTCAGAAAAAACAAGCTAACGAAAAGAGAATAGCAGAAAAACGCTTAAAATACCCACAGCCTAAACTTGTGAAGATAATTGATTTGAAAAACTATGGTGCTGGTAGGCAATTGCGGTTTGGGCACCTTACCGGAACAGAGGAATGGTTTTTTGTTATCGCCCAACATCAAAAGCGTGTATTTAAAGACAGGTATGCCTTTATAAGCTGCCTTACAGCTGTTAGTCTTGATACTGGCGAAATACTCTGGCAGCTTGGTGAACCTAGCCAATTGAAGGATAACGCATACTTAACAGCAGATTTACCTTTCCAGGTTTATGATATTGATGGCGATGGTGTTGATGAAATCATTATAGCAAGGGATTTTAAGCTTATGATTTTAGATGGAAAAACCGGAAAAGTACGCAAGAGCATACCGACACCCTTTAATGATGATCCTGCAGAAGAGCTTTGTGGAATTGAATTTAAAAAGCATGCATTTGAGCGCTTAAATGTTGATGCAATACGTATTGTAAATGTATCGGGAAATGAGCGTCCAAGCGATATTATGATAAAAGACAGGTATAGTCGGCTTTGGGTATATGACTG
>DASRMZ010000255.1:0-5031 GCA_035647675.1 Thermoclostridium sp.
AATACAAAACAAATGCTATATCCTAGCAACCCCTGAATCTACAGCAGCTTTAGCAACTGCCTTACCCACTGTTTTTGCAACCCTTGGATCAAAGGGTGCCGGAATTATATATTCCGCTGTAAGCTCTTCTTTAGATACTAATGAAGCTATTGCTTCAGCTGCTGCAATCTTCATTGCTTCATTAATGTCGCTTGCTCTTACATCAAGAGCTCCTCTGAATATTCCTGGGAACGCTAAAACATTGTTAATTTGGTTTGGGTAATCAGAACGACCAGTACCCATTACCTTTACCCCGGCTTCCATTGCTTCTTCCGGCATAATCTCAGGTGTTGGGTTCGCCATTGCAAATACTACTGGATCCTTGGCCATAGTCTTTATCATGCTGCTAGTCAAAACATTTGGTGCTGAAACACCTATAAATACATCAGCCCCGACAATAACATCTTCAAGTTTTCCCTTTTTCTTTTCTCTGTTGGTTAACGTTGCCATCAATGCTTGTTCTTTGTTTAACCCTTCATAACCTTCATAGACTGCTCCGAATTTGTCACACAAAATAACATTTTTTAACCCTCTGCTCATTAACAAGCGGGTTATTGCAATGCCCGCAGATCCAGAACCGTTTACCACTACAGATGCATTCGTAATATCTTTATTAACAACCTTTAATGCATTTGTCATAGCTGCCAAAACTACTACAGCCGTTCCATGCTGATCATCGTGGAAAACTGGAATGTCGCATTCTTCCTTTAGCCTTCTTTCTATTTCAAAGCAACGGGGAGCAGAAATATCCTCAAGATTAATTCCTCCAAAACTGCCTGCAAGCAGGGTAATTGTTTTTACAATCTCATCAACATCCTTTGAACGAATACAAAGCGGGAATGCATCTACATCTCCAAAAGTCTTAAAGAGAACACATTTTCCTTCCATAACCGGCATTCCAGCTTCAGGTCCAATATCACCCAAGCCTAGAACTGCCGAACCATCTGTAACTACGGCCACCATGTTCCCTCTTCTGGTAAGCTCGTACGAAAGGTTTACATCCTTTTGTATTTCAAGGCATGGCTGTGCTACACCGGGTGTATAAGCCAGTGAAAGGTCTTTACGATCTTTTACTTCCACCCTGCTTATGACCTCCAGCTTTCCTTTTAATTCCCTGTGGAGTTGTAGGGATTCTTCTTGTATAGACATATATTAACTCCTCCCATAAGTTGACTATTATGCAGTATTTTTGTACCCTTAGTTAGTATTAATATTAGAATGGAAAATCGTAGCCCTTAAGATCAAGCTCTTTTATCAATGTAAGCACTTCGTTTTGCAGCTCTTCATTAAGTGGTACGCCCTTATCTTTTCTTTCAAGCCATGCAAGGTATTCCTTTTCTCCAGCGGTGTATATTCTTTCCTGACCCTGAGCCCTTTTAGAATTCCTAAGCTCTCTTAATATATCTCCCGTTGTCTTCTTAAACTCATCAACCTCTACAAAAGCAGAAATATCTATAGCTATAAAGAAATGTCCGAGGTGATATGGGACTTTCTTGCCATTTTCAAGTCCTAATAGCATTTTTAAATAGTTACCGCTTTGGAGTGCAGCAGATAGAATTTCTACCACCGTTGCATAGCCATATCCTTTGTACCCACCTGTCTCTTCACCAATTCCACCTAACGGCGCTAAAGCAGCTTTGCCTTTGACGAGTGCATCAAGAGTCTGATTAGCATCCGTCATTGTATTACCATTTTCATCAATAACCCATCCTTCAGGAAGATCCTTTCCGATTTTGTCATATACCTCTATTTTACCTCGTTGAGTAATTGAAGTTGCACAGTCCAATACAAATGGAAAGTCTTCATCGGTTGGTATACCAAATGTAAGCGGATTTGTCCCCAGCATATTTTCAACTCCAAATGTAGGAGCAATTGAAGGTCTTGCATTCGTTCCGGTTATTCCAATCATACCTTGGTCTGTAGCCATTGTTGCAAAATAGCCTGCAATTCCATAGTGAGTTGAGTTTCTTACCGCAACCATACCCATGCCATACTTTTTAGCTTTTTCAATAGCCATATCCATGGATCTTTTTCCTATTACATGACCCATACCGTCATGTCCATCAATAACTGCTGTTGTTGGTCCTTCCTTGACAATTTCAAAATTTGTAACAGGGTTTTGAATTCCGTCTTTTATTCTGTCATAATATATTGGTTTTAAGCGATTAGTACCATGTGAATCTATTCCTCGTTTGTCAGATGTAATTAAAATCTCCGCACAAATCTTTGCATCCTCTTCAGGGACACCTACACCCTTGAACACATCCACCATAAACTTTTCCATAGTATCAAAGTCAATCCAAACTGTTTTGTTGCTCATTACAAAGCACCACCTTTTCTATTTTTTAAAGCTACTTGCAGTTTTTCCCGTAAAAACCAAATAAAAAAGGTCACAAAAAACAGATGTCTACACATCAGGTTTTTAGTGACTCCATTTCTCCACTAATTACAGTATTTATGTTTTTACTCGTTTTTACTATAACATAATTTTTTTTTCATTACAAGCCGATTTGTACCGTTTTGCTACAGCAAATTCATGAACGCACTTTCTACCTGTTTTCATAATTTTAACATCTCCAAAGAAGATTCATGAAAATCACGACACCTTTTTAAAGAAATACTTCTAGTTTAGCTTGCTTCTAATGCACCCATAGGATGAGACGCAAAAGTTAAAAAACAATTTATAATGGGGCGTGGATAAAATATTTAAAATTTTTTAATATACTATATTGCATTGTAGAATAGTTAGTGATAAAATATAGACGGTAAAACTGGGTATGATTTACAAACACTATAAATTTAATTGCTTGCTTTACATAATGCAGGGACAGTACAAGCTCTACACACTCTACTAATATTAGATCTTTAACTGTAAATGACACAATGAGAACTAACTCAATCAGAAAGGAGCTGAATGGCTGCCATATGAATGTACAATTCAAAAAGGGAGCACTGGAATTATGTGTCCTCTCAAAATTAGTGAAAAAAGATTGTTATGGATATGAATTGACAGATTCAATCTCAAAAAAAATGGTTATTGCTACAGGAACACTGTATCTTATTTTAAAGCGACTCAAAGACGACGCCTATGTTGAGACCTACTTAGTGGAATCAGCAGAAGGTCCTGCTAGAAAGTATTATCATTTAACTGATAGTGGCAAAAGGCACCAGATGCAACTGAAGGATGAATGGTTGGATTTTGTACAAACCGTACAAGAAATTATTGATGAATCCACATCTACCTAATAAATAATGAATTTGGAGGATGGATATGAACAAACATGAATACTTAAGCTCACTCAAGGATGCTCTTAAAAATATTGATATTTCAGTAATGGAAGAAATAGTTTCTGATTATGAGGAACACTTTCAAGTTGGCAAAGAACATGGTAAGACAGAGGAAGAGATATGTGAATCGCTGGGCTCAATCGAGGATCTAGTTAAGGAAATAAATGAAGTATACAATACTGGTAGCCAGGAGCACCAGGAGCATAACGAAGAAGATTATAGTGCCGCGCATGAGCACTCAACACATAGCACGGGGGAATCACAGGATACTGATAAAGGTAACATACACAATACAATCGACAACATCTTAAATTCTGCTAGTGATGCTATTAATCAAGCTTTTAACGTAGCAAGTGAGGCCATTAACAAAGTTGATGTAAACGAGATAAGTAACATATTAAAAAGTTCTCTGGACAATGCGGCTTCTCATCTGAATGATTTATCGGATAACTATTTTTCAAAAAACTATCATTCCTTCGATATGGAAAACATGAATGCTGAAACCTATCAAGACAATATAACAAAAAGTTATGATAACTTTGAATCTGGTAACCAAAAATTAAATATTGTTGTGGATGGCATTTGCGCTGATATCAGGGTGGGAAAATCAACAAACGATAAAATAAATATCCACTATGAAAACAACGGAAACGAAAGGCAGAAACAAAAGTACTCATTCTACAGCTTTATGGAGGGCAATACTATTTACGCAGGTGTTCGTGTTGTTGGTCGCTCAGTCTTTATGTTTAATTTAAATGCATATGCCATCGTCATTCACATAGAAGTACCTGAGAATATTGGTGTCATAGACCTCAAAACAGCAAATGGTGACATCAGTATTATTGACGTAGCACCCGATCTTATTTATGCACAGACATCAAGTGGTGATATTTCGTCAAGCAGGGTTAATGCAGATGAATTAAAAATTAAAAGCGCCAGCGGCGATCTGCAAATAGATGATATTAATGGTCTTAAAATCATTACAGAAACAATAAGCGGAGACATTGATGCTAAAAACATTGCCGCGAAGAAGCTTTTACTCAAAAGCATAAGTGGTGATATAGACGCTGATAATACGAAAGCAGACATTATAGATTACCGTTCTCTTAGTGGATCACTTAAAATTACAAGCTTAAAAGCTGGTGAATGTCAAATTAAAAGCACAAGCGGTGATGTGGAGCTTCGTGATTCAACTATGAACTATGCAGATATCAGTAGCGTAAGCGGTGACATTGAGCTTTCTAATATAGCTGGCGAAAACTTGAGAGTTAAAAGCACAAGTGGAAATGTTGAGTTTGATGCAAATGTTAGGAAATGCTATGCGCTCTCAAGAAGTGGCAGCGTTAAGGCGAATTTGAGTGGAGATGTCGTATTGGAATCAAGCTCTACAAGTGGCAATCTTAATATTCGTCTGAATAACTATGGCAATGGATATTTCATAAAATCAAGAACAGTCTCTGGAAACTTATCAATTAACTATAACGATCTACACCAGAGAAATTTGAAAACTGGCACCTATACCTATGGAAACCAGGGAAGCGAATTAATTCTAAGCTCTATAAGTGGGGATATTAAAGTATCCGATTAAGTTACTTCTTTGAAAGTGCCATTAGTGATGATATCAACTTTATATATTATGTTAATTTAAAATAGGATAAGGGTGATTTGACAACCCTTATCCTAGCTTTCGTTTTGTGACTTACA
>DASRMZ010000256.1:0-7346 GCA_035647675.1 Thermoclostridium sp.
TTTTTGTCTTCATCAAATAATTTGCATTGGATAAATGCTAGACATCTTCCAACTGTAATATCAATTCCCTTTTGCATTGCTGAACCTGACAGAATTACTCCAGAAATCTCTTCTCCAAAATGCGTTATGTAATCTTGCGCAACAAATGATCCAAAACTATGACCTAATACATAAATAGGTTTGTCTGGGTACTTTTCTTGTATTATCTTGTGGAGGGCATACTCATCCTCAACTATCTTGTTGAAGCCATCTTTACCAATTACACCAAGTTCATTTATACTGCTTGCAGTTTTTCCATGCCCGCGATGATCATTTGCATATACTATAAAACCATTATTATTTAAATACAATGCAAAATGCTCATATCGCAACGCATGCTCGGACATACCATGAAAAACCTGAACGATTCCCCTAACTTGACTTACATTTTCCCATATGTACAAGTTTATGCTTTTTCCGTCCTTCCCTAAAAACCTCAATTCACGTTTTGAATTAGCGTCCGTAAGTATCACCTCCGAATAACATTTTTTATAAATTATTTCGACTTACTTTCTAGTTAACAATGGAAAAGCATTACCACTTCCCTTATTGTCCAATTGATCTATTGTTATTTTGACAGAACTTCCCTAACAGAGCTACGCTCTATAATCTTTGGTGGAAACAAAATCGTTTTACCTTCCGAGCCCTGTACCATAGATAATAGCATTTTAGCTGCAGCTTCTCCAAGCTGCTCTGCAGGGTGGGCAACGCTTGTGAGCTCTGCAAACTTTGCAAGCTCTGAATTGTCAATTCCAACAACTGACATGTCGAAAGGTACATCTATTCCACTTTTACGCAAATAATCAATGAGCATCATAGCAGTAATATCATTATAACAAAGCACAGCAGTACAATTTAACATGTATCTTAAAAGAGGTTGACCATATATTACTTGCTGCATATCCTCCTTTGAAAACCAAAAAATAAGTTCATCTTGGATTGGTATTTGATAATTAGAAAGTGCTTTAACATAACCTAAGTATCTTAAATGTGCTTGCCTATTGCTATGTGGGAATATTCCAATAATATTTCTATGACCCCTTTTAATAAGGTATTCTGTTGCAATATACCCTGCCTTTTCATCATCAAGGGCAACATAGGGGATGTCCAGCTCTGGATAGAATGAATCTATAAATAATAATGGAATATTGCTTTTTGTTACACTTTTGAACAAGTCAATATTCACACAAGGCAATGCACTTCTTGTAGGCTCCACAATTAGTCCATCTATGTTTCTTTCCATCATTAACTGTAGTGCTCTGGCCTCACCTGCTACTAGATTATTAGTAGATACAAGTTGGACAGTATAGCCCTCTGCTGAAAATACACCCTCGATTCCTCGAACAATACTTGGGAAGATGTAATTGTCAAGAAATGTGGAAACTAAACCGATTGTTTTAAATGTTCTTTTTTCGCCGTTACTTTTCAAACTATTATGTGAGTCTAAAGGAGAAATATATGTACCACTGCCTTGAATTCGAGTAATTAATTTACGCTGTTCAAGTATCTCAAGAGCTCGACGAACTGTTTGACGCGAACAATCAAATTCTTCACATAGCTTAGACTCTGAAAGAAATTTCTCATTTTGCTTATATGTACCCTCAGCGATCTGCTCCAAAGTCCAATTTACAATATTCATGTATTTTGGGGGATTAGTCATTATTTTACCTCTCTTACAACTAAATTATTTTTTCAATTAATGATAGTAGAAGTATTTTGCAATGAAATATCACAAATGTCATTATTAAGGTTACATCACAAAGACCTTATCACATCAATTTTGAATACAATTATAGATAATATGCAAACCTGCTTATATTTAATAGTGAGCCCTTTTTACCCCTTTTGTAGTGTTATATGTTAAACAACCTATTGTTTTTGTCAATTATAATAGTAATACAACTCAGTTGTAATTACAACTAATAAATTATAATGGTCACTTGTTTTTCTTCTCAGTAGTTGTTCCAATACAACTTTCAAAAACTAACTTTGTATGGTTATTACTGTTCACAGTCTCTATATTTTGGCATATATTCATGCACTGTAACACAAAAGCCTTTATTGTCTTAGTGTTACAAAACTGCTATACTTAGTGTGGGTGAATAACAATGCATGAATGTAACTTTGATGACCTAGTAGTAGATATTCATTATTATAATCACAGGATTTGTACTCCCTCATGGGAGATAAAGCCTCGAGTTACCCCTTTTATTAACTATACATATATCGTATCGGGGCAGGGAGAATATGTGATAAATGATGTGAGATATTCCGTCAAGGCTGGCGATTTGGTTTGTGTGCAAAAAGGCAGTAGTGAATATGCCAGCTCCGATTCTGATAACTTAATGGATTGTTATTGTGTAAATGCCTTTGCCTATGATCTTTTCGGTAATGATGTTTATTTACCTTTTAATCTTGTGTCTCATATTGGTATACGTGAAGATATCATCGCTCTATTTCAGGAGATGACTGCCACATGGCTATTACGCGATAGCTGCTATAAACTAAAATCAAGAGCAACTTTTATGATGATTCTTGCCAAGAGCTATCAGGCTGTCTTTACTACTAACACTAATAATAATAATGTCAATAACAAGCGGATAAAAATGATTCTACAGCATGTATTAGATCATTATTACGAGCCCCTCTCTGTCAAAGAAATGGCAAATATGACAAACCTCAGCCCCCTGTATTTCGGTACCTTATTTAAACAAGAAACTGGATTAACGTTTCGACAATACTTAACAAACATTAGGATAAACCAAGCTGAAAACCTGCTCTCAAGTGGTATGTATAACGTTAGTGAAGCGGCTTCAGAATGTGGTTTTTCCGATGTTTTTTATTTTAGTAAGGTATTTAAAGAGCACCGCGGCATCTCTCCATCGGAGGTTATTAAAACTTAATTTGAGCATTTGTATCTAAAAACTAAGCTTGTCACCGTTGTTTTGACAAAAAAATTCAATCCATGAAAATTGTAAATTATAATTGCTTTTTTCATCTTAAAATCATTTTAATAATGATAGCATTAATTAGGGTGAAAAATAGTTTCATTAAATTATTCTTTCAAACCCATTCCTTTATTATTAATATTTTCTATTAATATTTAAAATTATCTAGACTTTTCTAAAAATTAGAAGGGAGAGTTACTTTTTAGTAACATGAATTATATGAACTTACCTAAATTCGGAGAAAAATTTTCATACGATTGCTGGTTATCTTTACGCAGAATTGAAAATTCTGATGTATTGAAAGAATATCTAGAAGCATTTTCGAGTATTTCAGTTTTTGGTAAATCACCAGTTCTAGATACTGCACTGGAAGAGTTAAGCTACGGTCTTGGAAAAATGCTTGGTATATCACCTAACAGGGCTGCAAACGGTAACCGCGGGATCATTATTGGTCTATCAGATTGTATTAATAATCTAACAAATGATGAAATTAGCAGTTTGAAAGACGATGGTTATATTATTAAAAGTTTTAACAAAGGTATAATCATATCAGGGAAAAACGATAGAGGGGTTCTATATGGTGTTTTTTCTTTACTAAGGCTTGTACAGCTAGAAACACCTATCAAAGAAATGTATATGGTCAATAATCCCTCCAACATGTGCCGTATGATTAATCAATGGGATAATTTCGATGGTTCCATCGAGAGGGGATATGCTGGAGATTCTATCTTCTACGAAAACAACGAATTTGTTCAAGATAAAAAAAGAATTCGAGACTATGCTAGGTTACTTGCGTCAGTTGGTATAAACACAATTGTACTAAATAACGTTAATGTACATTATTACGAAACAAGGTTCATTACAAAGGATTATCTACCTGAAATTACAAAGTTGGCTGATATCTTTAGAGAATATGGTATTACGGTTTTTTTAACTGTAGATTTTGCCAGCCCTATTGAATTAGGAAGTCTCCCAACGGCTGATCCATTAGATAAGTCTGTGGCAAAATGGTGGTGTGATACGGCAACCGAAATATACCACTATATACCGGACTTTGGGGGGTTTCTTGTAAAGGCAGACTCAGAAAACAGACCAGGTCCTTTTACATATGGCAGAGACCATGCTGAAGGTGCAAACATGCTTGCAACAGCGTTAGAGCCTTTTGGTGGAATTGTAATATGGCGTTGTTTTGTATACAATTGCAAGCAAGATTGGCGTGATACAAATACCGATAGAGCTAACGCTGCATATGACAATTTCATGCCACTGGATGGTCATTTTTTAGATAATGTTATACTGCAAATAAAAAACGGACCAATGGACTTTCAAGTTAGAGAGCCTGTATCACCCTTATTGGGGGGGCTTCGTAATACAAATCAAATAATGGAGTTACAGGTTACTCAAGAGTACACTGGGCAACAAAAACATGTCTGCTTTCTTGTTCCACAATGGAAGGAAATCTTGGATTTTGATACTCTTTCTAAAGGAAAGGGTTCAACCATTAAAAAGATAATTTCAGGGGAGATATACGAACAAAAACATTGTGGCATCGCTGCAGTTTCAAACGTAGGGAATGATATAAACTGGACAGGACACGTACTGGCTCAGGCAAACCTTTACGGGTATGGCAGACTTGCATTTAATCCAGACCTAAGTGCAGAAGATATTGTAGAAGAATGGGTACGCCTTACCTTTTCTTCAAATCCTATGGTAGTGAAAACTATAAGCGATATACTTTTGAATTCACGAGAGACATATGAAAATTACACAACACCTTTAGGAATAGGCTGGATGGTAAATCCAAATCATCATTACGGTCCAAATGTTGATGGATATGAATACTCACATTGGGGCACATACCACAAAGCAGATTTATTGGGTATTGGCGTTGATCGTAGTATAGAGAGCGGAACTGGATATGCAGGAAAATATATAGGAAATAATGCAGAAATGTATAATAGTATTGATTCCTGTCCGGAAGAACTTTTGCTCTTTTTCCATTACGTGTTATACAGCCACGTATTAAAATCAGGTAAGACGCTTATACAGCATATATATGACTCCCATTTTGATGGGGTTGAGCAGGTTAAGGTATTTAAAAAACAATGGCTAACCCTTAAAAATCAAATTGATGAAGAACGATTTAATAACGTATTAAATCGACTGGATATTCAAATAAAAGATGCAATTGAATGGCGTGATGTTGTTAATACATACTTTTATAGGAAAAGCGGAATCCCTGACGAAAAGTCTAGAAAAATATATTAATACTTTAGAGTTTTGGTGTATCAAAAACGTATCACAATAAAAAGGGGCTAATTGATATGATAAACCTAAATATATCTGCAAGGGGTAAAACCAATAGTACTACTGATTATTCACCACTAAATAAACATGGGTTGCAATCGAAAATACAATGCCAAAATGGCAATGGAGACGCTGATAATCCATATAAATTGAAGGTAAGTATTTCAAACACAAATAAATCAGTTTGGTCGGGAATCATTCACATAGAACTTCCCTTTACCAATCAAAATCCACGTTTTTTCTTGCCTGCTTTTATGTATGGAAAAAACCGTGGTGAGGCTCCACAAAATGTCCCTGTTCAATTCCCAAGACTTAGGGAAGGCAGCCCATCTTTACCTTCCTCCCCTTATTGGATGACGAGAAGCGACCGTTTAACTCATCCCGTTGCATTGGTTTTTGATTCAGGGAGGATCACAGGATTAAGCGCAAGTCCATATTTTATATTACAAAATGTCGTTAAAATGCAATGGACTCCTGAGAGGACAGGCGAATTCTACCAATACTGCGGGTTTTCCTGTTCCATTGACAAAGGAACTGTTGGTTATAGTTTAGGCTATGAAAATGCTCCGCTATTATTCATCAATGCATATAGAATCAAGCAGAGAGCAGAATTAAGTGAAAATTGCTTTGAAATACAACCAAATGAAACAGTCGAGCTTTTCTTGGATGTTTTTGATTATGAAGCAACCTCTGAATTGGCTATTAATAAAGCCATTCAGCAAGTTTATTATCAATACCATCAATTACCTAGGCGTTCATCAGATATCCACTCAACAGTTAAGGATTTATCAAATGCAATTTACAATTACGCATGGATTTCTCAGGATTTGAGTTATGCAGGTCAGGTGTTTGAGGACACTAATATAGAAGGTGGTTATCGATTCAATAAAATATATTCATTAAGCTGGACAAATGGATTATCTGTTGCTGTCCCGATGTTGATGGCTGCTCACCGTATAGAGAACGAGTCCATGCGACAGCAAGCCCTATCCTCTATTAACAATATCATTGATAATTGTATAAATCCAAACTCAGGGTTACCATATGATTCATACAGTGGTGGAAAGTGGAAAAATAATGGTTGGTGGTTTGATGTGCTTCCCGTGCCAGGACATAGTTCCTATATTTGCGGGCAAGCAATGTTTTATATTTTAAAAGCATACGAGTTTGAAAAAAGGTTTAAAAACCAAGTAAACAAGAACTGGATTTCTTTTGTAAAAAACATATTAGAAAAAGTGGAACAAACAAAAAATACTGACAATGAATACCCTTACATATTCTCAGAGAAAACTGGTGCAGGTATTGAATACGATTCATTCAGTGGTACATGGTGCATGGCAGCCCTAGCATATTACAGTCTAATCACAGGGGATATGTCATATATAGAAAGCCTCAGGAAAAGTGAGCAGCATTATTATGATGCACATGTTAGCCGCATGGAATGCTATGGTGCACCTCTTGACACCTGTAAAACAGTAGATTCTGAGGGAATCCTGGCCTACATAAAAGCTGTAAAGATCATTCACCAACTAACTGATGACCATAAGTACCTTGAACATATGAAGGATGCTATTAATTATGAATTTACTTTTAAATTCTCATATAATTCTCCGATTAAACTACCACCTTTATCTAAGATAGGATGGTCAAGTTGCGGCGGGAGTGTGACATCAGTATCAAATCCCCATATTCATCCTATGTCAAGTAATATTATTGGTGAGTTGTTATATTATATTGAGCAAAACCCCGATAAATATGTACAGGACAGACTAATAGATACAGTCCTATGGAGCTGCCAAAACCACAACACTTACGATGGTGAATTCGATTTTGGTAAAAAGGGATGGATGTCAGAAAGGTTCTGTTACTCTGAGGGTCTTCTATACGAAACCTACCCTGATGGTTCAATTGCTTCAACCTGGTTTTGCCTTATGCCTTGGGCAGTTGCTTCTATTTTGGATGGGTTAGCTGGTGATTACTGGGATAGGGGTTTGTTAATTTAGTAGCTGCAAAACATACAATATATAAATATTGTAAAATAGTTCTATGTAA
>DASRMZ010000257.1:0-14208 GCA_035647675.1 Thermoclostridium sp.
ATATACATCTGGGTAACTATAATCCATTGCTCTGATTATAAAATAATAGCTTTGACTGTAATTCCATCTATATAAACTACTGTATTTTCCGTTAGGTGACACAACACCTTCCTGTTCAAAAGCTTCATTTGTCCTACTATACCCATTTAACGCCGATAACATTCTATCTACTATGCAGTCGGTATTTTGATAAACTATGCCATATTTATATACATCTTCTTGAGACATATATAAATCACCTTCAAAGTTGTTGTAAATGGTTATGGAATTTTCGACAAATTGCTCAACATAAATACCGTTCATAGAATGCCCATACCAGCCTCCCCCATGAATATGACCATTATAGTCAAAGAACTCGGATAATTCACTATTTTCAATAAGCAATTCAGCTATACTGTCAAATTCCCGTTTGTTTATGTTAACTACTAGTTTTTTAAGAATATCTTCCGTGTAGGGCTTAGGAACTGGTGAAAGAATAGCTTGTTCGATTCTTTCAACTCCTAAAAAACTAAGATAATAGTTCTTTGTTTTATAAACCACCGTACCACCTGTAATGTAGTTTGGTTCACCAAGAATTTGCGATACTTTTGATACTTCATCCCCTATTGCAATATCCTCAATTATGCATCCGTCAAAACGTTGGCTCACAATAAGAAAAATATCATCATATACTAATCCGTTACTATAATCATCATTAGTGTAACTAGTTGAGTTTTCAAGAAGAAATAATACTCTAGGGTTCATTTCGAACTTATCGAAATTTAGGTAGGGTATTGTAGAAAGTCCCGCTTCTTCGCGCATTATTTTAATAATCTCCTGGTTTTGCTCTACATTATCAATAGAGATATTATTTTGTTCAGGTACTGGATTTTTACCGCTAATTCCTTCTTGTGTAGTTTCGACGCCCTCTTTACTAGTAATTTCTTGTTGAGGGGCTATGCTTTCACTATCTGTACGCTCATTTTCCGGGGCTATGCTTTCACTATCTGTACGCTCATTTTTCGAATCTAAAATTTTACCGCTATTGTGCAGCGCTGTTGAATTATTGTCAACTCCAAAGTCGCTTCTTGTTTGCTCTTTGTTACAAGCTGTGAACGTAATAAGGATCATTGCCGTTAAAATAAGTGTTATGCTTTTTTTAAAATTGTTCATTTACTAAGCCTCTTCTTTGCAACTATCATTTTAATCTATAAACCACTTCTTATTTTAACAAAGCAAGATTATTTAGTAAATGCAATAACTGTAATAGTATACATTTAGCGGTTATATGGTGGGTTGTAAATTTTTCCTGCTATACATCTTTTTTAACATGCCATCTCCTTATGTGCATTTTTTACGATAGCAAAAAAGATTGCACGCGCATAAGTTCCGCCAAAATGATATAATAACCTCATTAATGAGGTTATTATATCATTTTGCCTAAACAACCAGATACGTCGGGTGCTTCAACTCCCTGGGATAATAGGGTACGCTGTAGTAAGTTGATATCGATATCACTTGTAGCAGATAGTAAAAAGGCAACATACAAAAAACAAGTTGAATGAACATATCTTATTCAACTGAAGCATTTTGCGATATTTTGTATTTTGCATACCACTGTAAATATGTTGTGGTATTAACGAAAGTTAGCCACCACGTATTGAACAGCTAGTATTTATTAAGGTTACAACACTAAAGCCTTAATTGACATTATGGCTTTAGTATAATAGATTTAGTATATATAATAGTATATTTTAGGAGTCGTTCTAATGAGTACACTGAAGGATGTCGCAGAACTAGCAGGTGTTACAGTAACAACTGTATCACGTATGATAAACAACAGGGGCTATGTTAGCGAAAAGACAAAAAATAAAATTAAGCAAGCTATGAAGGAATTAAACTATCGCCCCAATGAGTTTGCAAGAGCTCTATCTTTACAAAGAAGCAGCTTTATAGGTCTGATCGTTCCCTCAGCCAGCAACATGTATTTTAGCAAGGTAATTGACAGTGTTGAGCGCAATATTTCAAAACATGAATACAAACTATTACTTTGTGCTTCTAACCTTGAGCCAAAAAAAGAGTTTGAATACTTTGATATGCTAAGTGCAAATAAGGTAGCAGGTGTTATTATTGCAAGCCATACACAGGATCTTGAGAAGAATATAAACATAGACGCACCAATAATTTCAATAGACAGAATTATTTCTCCTCAAATACCATCTATATGCTCAGACAACTATCAAGGTGGTATTTTGGCTGCCGAGCACTTAATATCAAAAGGATGTAAAAAACTTGCACATATTAGCGGAAGCCTCCATCTTAATATGGATGCTAATAAACGATATTTTGGTTTTAAAGAGGTATGCGAAAAAAAAGATGTGCCTCATATATTAATTGATGCAACTGAAGAACAATTTCAATCAATGAAATATGACTCAATTATAAACATGATATTAGACGGTCATCCTGACGTTGATGGTATATTTACCTCAAATGACATAATCGCTGCTAATGTAGTTGCAATATGTAGTAGACGTGGTATCAAGATACCTGAACAAATAAAGGTTGTAGGCTATGATGATATTGATCTGTGCACAATTGTTAATCCTTCAATCACAACAATACGCCAGTCAGTTAATGAAATCTGCCAAAGCGCCGTAGAAAGTATTATATCCAAGGCAGAAAAAAATAAAACCATTCCTACACGTGTTGTTTTTCCTGTTTCTTTAATTGAGAGAGAAACAACTTAATAACAGTGATATGTCTTGCAAATGAAGCGTCGTTTCCGTTATTGCACAGCTATGTCTCAAAATACAAAGTGTGTGAACAGTAGTAAAAAAAAGCTGTTAAATAACAGCTTTTTTTTATATATAATTTCAATATTAATGTCCTATTTAATTGCACCTTGTACAACACCCTTAATAATATACTTTTGTGAAAACAAATACGCAATTAGCACCGGTATTATTGTTAACACAATACCAGCCATTAGCGGTGCGTAGTCAACACTGTAGGTGTTAAAAAAGCTGTAGGTTGATAGAGGAAGTGTTCTTTCGCCTGGGGATAGTAATACAAGACTGGGAAGTAGATAATCGTTCCAAATCCACAACACATCCAAAATCAATACAGTCATTATTACAGATTTCAATAAAGGAAGCACAATTTT
Source organism: Thermoclostridium sp. (assembly GCA_035647675.1). Classification (GTDB taxonomy): domain Bacteria; phylum Bacillota; class Clostridia; order DSM-8532; family DSM-8532; genus Thermoclostridium. The sequence continues at coordinate 3,146 of DASRMZ010000257.1, forward strand.
GAAGAAGGATTGTAATTTGTTACATCCATCAATTAAAGCTGACTCTTCCATTTCTATTGGAATATTCTTAATAAACCCATGGAAGATGAAAATTGCAAAGCCTTGCCCAAACCCCATATACATAAACATTAGAACCCATTTACTGTTCATTAAATTCATACGCCCATAAATACTTACAAGTGGTATCATTACAGCTTGGAAAGGCACTATCATTGATGCAACAAATATTGCGAATATAACCCTATTAATCTTCCATTTATGCCTTACAAGAAAATAGGCAGCCATAGAAGAAGTCAATATAACCAAAAATACACCTATAGTCGTAATTGTAATACTATTACCAATAGCCCTTGAAAAATTCATTTTTTCAAATGCACTAATAAAGTTATCAAAACCTACTTTATTTATTGCAGGTAATGAAAAAGGATCGTCGACAAACTGTTGGGTTGTCTTAAATGAATTGATTAGCATCAAATAAAATGGAATTACAAATAGAATCAATAAAAAATATATTAAAATGTATTTAACATATGATAGCACTTTTGTTTTTTCTTTCATTACGCCTCCACCTCAAACCTTTTCGTCAGAAGAACTTGCGAAACTGTAGCTATGGCAACGGTAACAAATAATATAATTGCCTCAGCCTGTCCAACACCATACTCATTTGCTTGAAATGCTTTTTGATAAATATGCATTGACAAAAGTCTGGTAGAACCATATGGTTGACCATTCGTTAACGCAAGATTAAGATCATATGTCATAAACCCTCTTGAAATCATGATAAATAAGCAAATAATAAATGAAGGAACCATTAAGGGTATTGTAATTCGAACAAGCTTAGTTAGTCCTGTGGCGCCATCAATTTCAGAAGCTTCCTGAATATCTTTGGGTATACCAACAAAACCAGCAATATAAATTAGCATCAAATATCCAGCATATTGCCACACAGTTACAATAACCATTGCAACTATGGCTCTGTCAGGATGTGTTAGAAATGATGTCGTCAATGGTCCATACCCTATAATATTTCCAAATTGAGTAACAACATTGGCAAATATGAACTTCCATATATAACCTAATACAATTCCTCCAATTAGGTTAGGTGTAAAAAAACCACCTCTGAGAAAATTCCTTCCCTTTATGTTGCTAGTAAGTAGGTATGCTAATATGAATGCTAATAGATTGCAGAACAATGTAGAATAAAACACATAGCTTAGTGTTTTAATAAACTGACCCCAAAATTCCTTATCTGCAAATACTGCCTTATAATTATTAATACCCACTAAATCGTAAGTGATAGCAATTGGACTGTAATCTGTGAAGGTTAAGTAAAAGCCATATAAGAAAGGGATCACTAGCACGCACGAAAATGCTATAAGAGAAGGACCCATAAAAATAATAAAGTTGCCTATTTTATTGATTAATTTACTATTTCTATCCATTATATACTCCAATTCATGGAACGGATAACGGTGGTATATCCGTTATCCGTTTTTAGTTAACCAATTATTATTTTACAGACTGCCAATACTCATTTATACCCTTTGCGAGCTCATCTCTATCAATTGCACCAACAAGATATTTAAGCATTAAATTACCTGTTTCTGTCCACGCATCTCCTGATATGTATGAGAAAGCTCCAAGATTTATGGTTTTACCTTTTTGTGCATATTCTGATATAGAAGTAGTCATTGAATTGTATTCTACATCATCTCTAACATTTTTGTATGGCATGAAAAATCCCGCATCTATGAAGAACTGCTGTCCTTCAGGCTCTGAAAGCATCCAGCCTAAAGCATCTAATGCTGCTTGCTGCTGCTCTGGTGTGCTTTGGGATTTGTTAATGCACTGGAACTTAGGCAATACCATTACAACCTCTGAATTACCATAAGCACTTGGGTCATTGCTCCAGGGAGCAGGAATAAAGCCATATTCTTGGTCGACGTTTTCTAAAGTGATCATGGAAGTCCATGACCAGTCACCCATAAAGAATGTTGCACATTTTCCTTCGCCAAAAGCTTGAATATCTTTATTAAAGTCTGCTACCAGTGGATCTGCCTTGTTGTAATTATGTTTTGCAAGTAAATCCAGAGTATCTATATATCCTTGGAAAATAGGGCTATCTTCTATTTTTACTGATCCGGCTTTGATTTTGTCTATATAGCCCGTTCCGTCTGAGGTTGCTGGTCCTTGCACTGCATAAGATAGTGTAAGGTAATGGCCGCCTATTGACCAGTTTGCACCATGCAGCATTGTTGCAGGTACACCAGTCTCTTCAATTTTTTCAAAGAACACTTGCAAAGCATCTCTTGTATTAATTGTTGTTGGATCGAAATTTCCTTCTCCGAATACTTCGTCAATCACTCGTTTATTGTAGAGCAAACCGTATCCTTGAACACTCCACGGTGCACCAAGGACTTTCCCCCCAAAAGTTCCTCCATCAACAGCACCGTCGCTGGCAAGATCTAGCCAAGCTGAATTATCATTGGTGAATTCTAAAAGATGGTCTTCGTACTCAATGACATTAGCAGGATCAACATTCATAAATGTTGGTGCATTTCCTGATGCATAAAGTGATTGTAGTTTTTCTTGTTGCCCTTCCCCTATTCCTGTAGGTATCAATTCGATTACTACATCTGGATAAATTTCATTGTACCTTTTAAACATGTCTTCAAACATTGTATTAACTTCAGCCGATGTGTTAAAGTATGTAATCTTCACTGGCGAACTACTACCGGGTGTCGTTGAGTCTGGAGCCCCTCCATTTGTGGTTGGACCTGTTGGCCCTGTTGTGCACGCAGTTAATACTAAAGTAATTACAATTGCTACGAGCAAAATTGTAGACAGTCTTCTTTTCATCCTACTTACCTCCTATTAATAAGAATTAGTGTAAATAATTTACACCCAGTTTATATTGAAGTATGCTATTTGTCATGTATTTCAAAGTTTTAATTAAAGTAATAAAAACAATGAATACTGTTTGATATAATTGAGTTTTCAAAGCAGTAGAGTACTGAGAAATGTTTGTCATAGTTAACTCAATTATATCAGTGCTATTAGCATACAATCAAGTCTTATACAGTTTAATAAATTTGACCCAACAATGAATTATCACAATATAATATTATAATAGAAATATTTATGTGTCAACCCCTTAACATATATTTTAAATTATTTCTAGACTTATCTTTACTATATTCACCTTTAGCTATGTTTAACTGTCCTTTTACTAGTGATAAACGCTTGACATTTACAATGCAATTATCCTTCGCGCATAGCCTATTATTTGTCATCAGAGGCTTGCGTGAACGAAACAACACCATCTTTATCTATTGCTTTAATAATAAATTCATAGCTTTCCAAATTAGCTTCAAGCAATGCACAATAACCATTGTTATCCCATTGGATTTTTAGAATATTATCGGGCGATTCAATAATTGTAGATTCTGCACTAAATCCAAAAGCTGAGAATGTGTTTCTAAACTTTAATAATGATAGTTGCTGCTTGACTACACCTTTAGATAACACACTATGTACTTGTTCCATCGTTAAGTTTGTTCTATTTATTTCTTTGTGCTGCGCTAAGTTGTTTTTATTAATAGCTTCATAATTATTTTTACCCGCAAAAAGATCAAGATACCAAATTTGTGGTTTTCCAGGCATAAACATCTGAATTGCCCTAGCTAGAATAAGCTTTTTATCATTTTCACCAAGAGCGCTGTAGTAAGTTGCATTAACTTGATAATACATATCTTCTTTACCATGAAGATCCTTTACGTGCCCACCACGGTTTACTATAGTATCAATCATGCTATCTATATGTTCATCTGGTAAAAGACCCTTTAAATCTAAAACTGGAATTCCATCATGGCAACCAAGCATATTTACAACTTTAATTTTCTTTTCCTGCAGCTCATTAAACCATTTGAGCAAGTACTCACTCGTGTTTCGCTCTATTGCATCGATAATTAAACCCGGAAGGAAGAAGTCATATATCATGTAGCCTTTCATTGCAAGCTTCTCATGCGTCTTTTCTTCATATTTAGAGTGTATTTCAGGTAGAAGAATTATGTCATATTTATCAGCTATACTTTTTATGCGTTCAAGCAAAGCCCATGTTTCTGGCTCATTAAAGAAATTCTTTAGCCCTGGTTTTTTTGATACATATGCAAATGCATCCAGCCTGGCAATCTTGGCACCGTAGTGCGATAGTTTTCTAAAAGTTTCCTCATAGAAATCCCAAACCTGCGGTGAGTTTATGTTCAAATCCATTTGCCCCATATATCTACGCTTAGTATCTAATAATTCAATAACTCTTTCTTTATATGGCATGAATTGACCAAAATCAATTTCTTTAGGTTCTTTACCACTGCGCACTTCTTCGTTAACAAATTTTGCAAGTTTTAATGCCGTTGCATATTGGATATTTTTTTCAGATACTAAATCAAAGACATCAATACTTGCGTATTTTCTTTCCTGATAAAATGTGTTCCAATATGGAACTTCTTTTCCATCCGGAAAACGAACAAATAATATAGGAAGGCCAGGCTTTCTATAAAACATATTCTTTATCAAGCTGTCTTCTGGTTGTATATAGCCTTCATCGGTCATTTCACCATGCCCATCCCAAAACTCGTTCCAATTAATAAAAAAATCCTTGTATTTTGATTTGTCACCTTTTTTAATAAGATCTTGAAACTGCTCTGATAGCACCGATAAATGATTTAATACAAAATCAAGCTTTAGATCAATATTCATATTATCAAGCACCGTTAAGTCTTCCTTTGAAGCAAAGATCTCATTTAGTTCGTAATCAATGACTGAAAAACCACGATCTAAATCGGTATTAAATAAACTTGGAAGTATATATATTGACCCAAACACATTATCAAGCTCCGGCATTTGTAGGAACTTAATTATATCCACTAAAGTTCCACCTATGCTATCTGGATATAGGTTTAGCATTGCTTTTGCATTACACTCTGTATAATTTGGGCTATTCATATGTACTTCAATCTCCTTATCCATTTATTTAGGCTCCTTCATCTTTTATTTAGGCTCCTTACTCTTTAGGCTCCTTACTCTTTAGGCTCCTTACTCTTTAGGCTCCTTCATCATTTTTTTCAAGTATTGGTTACACGATATTATCTGTCCATCTTTTGAGGCAATAAGCTTAGCCGTTGGAGCCTGCGAAATAATTAATTGTTGCTCTATATCAAGTGCCATTTTAGTAAAATGGCTATCAGCTCCCTTATCGCGGTTACGGGTTGCACGGAATTTAAGTGTTTCATCAGGTGTACTACTTAGTAGAATTGGTATGTCAATTCCAGAAAGATGATAGCTATTGCCGTGACTCCATTCTATTATCAATAGCTTTGTATTGCTAAAATCAACTATTTCGTACCAAAGATCCTCCTCCTTCCTTCCCATCCGTTTTAAATATATCCTATTTGCACCATTTTTATATTGAGAGATGATTTCGTTTAATTCATAAAAATTTATTTCATTAGGTGTTCCTAAATAGTTCCGAAGCCCTCTCTTACCTTCATTCTTATACACCAACATCCAAGGGTGTTTTTTTACGATATCAGGCTCTAAATCGTTATTGTTTCTTTGTAATTCTTTTAAGATCTCACTATTTGTTTCCGTGTACAAGGCAGAGGTAACAAGCCCCTTTATACCGCTTTGTCTAAAAATGCGTAGCCTTTCTGCATCATTATATTTTGGGATCCTAAAGGGATAGTTATCACCAGATAAGATATAACTGCCTATACCTGTCTGATTAAAATAGTATGAAATAAGTGATGCAATTTCTGACTTGCCAGTCCCGGAACCACCGTAAATAGATATAACCGCTCTACGTGTAGGATGGCTATCAATGATAGGGGCAAGTAAATCTGTTAGATGAGGTAGAATAACTTTAGCTCTATTTAAGTGCTCAAAATCAATAAAGATTTTATCACCAGGCATGTCTCCTTTTGTTATGTTGTTCAATTCCTCTATACTTTCCAGTTTATCCATAATGTTTATGTCTACGATCAATGTAAATACCCCCACAAATAAATTCATTTTCAAAATAATTATAATAATGTTTTAACCAAATGTCAACCGCTTGACATACAAATCTGTGAGAAATTTAATATAATTTATCCTTCAAGTAGCCAGAACTCTTTTATGCCTTGGGTTTTGTACTAAGTAGTACAAATAAGAATCACATGAATCTTTATATCTTGGAAATTAGTTATATTAAAGAATGTTTTTGCTCTATATTATTTGAAATTCTGTGTTAAGCGCATGATATGTTTGTAAAACTAGAAAAGACAAACAAAAGATAGATGGCAGACTGTGCAAGAATTAGTAAGTTTCTGTTTCTCTTACCTTCTGGCATGTGCTATTATATGCAGTGCCGACCTACAAAGTCCAGAGTTATGCAAAACTGAGATTCTTCATTTATTAATGATTGGGGTATTTTCTTACAACCTTTGACTTAAGATGTTATTCTTCATGTTTTATGCCATTAATTAATTTATCAAAGTCAGATTGAAACAGCCTATCTTGGATAATCCTATATTTCTCAAATTCACTTTCAGCATGAGCTTTAGCAATTTCCGTCGTTACCTTTCCTGCATCCATTAAAACATCTCGGTCAGTTGCCCGTATGAAGCGGTTCAATCGAGTTTCCCAATCCAGCATAGTCATAGGTATATGCCGAAGAGCCATATCTTCTGCAATGTCCAAATAGGCAGAAACCAGCCGTTGTAGCTGCCCCATTTCAAATTCGCTCAGGTAGTTTTTAGCTACCGATACGTCAAATTTATGAATTTTTCCATGAGGTGCATCTTTCCAAGTGGTCAGCCCCATATGTTCTTTTTCTGCATCAGCGCGCTTATAAATAACTTCTGGTGCAGTGTGTCCATGAATCGCCCAATGAAGCTTGTTTTGCACGGTAGCGAAAAAACGCTTTGTGGCACTTGCATCTACATCGTAATCGATGGCGGTAGCATAAATATCTGTAATTTTTTGATAGAATCTCCGCTCACTTAATCGAATTTCACGAATACGCTGGAGTTGCTCTTCAAAATACTGCTCTGTCAAAATAGAACCGCCATTTTTCAAGCGTTCATCGTCCATAGCAAAACCTTTAATCGTATACTCCTTTACAATCTGATTTGCCCATTTGCGGAATTGTACCGCACGTTCATTGTTAACTTTGAAACCCACTGCAATAATCATTTGTAGATTATAATGTTTAATATTGCGTGTAACTTGGCGCACCCCTTCAGTTTGAACTATTCGGAAATTCCGAATAGTTGCTTCTTGCTCAAGTTCGTTATCCGCATAAATCTTAGAAATATGCTCGTTTATAGTATGAACCTCTACATTGTATAGTGTTGCCAGCATTTTCTGCGTAAGCCAGATATTTTCGTTTTCGTAGCGTACTTCAAAGCTTTGAGGATTATCACCTGTTGCTGCAATATATGTCAAGTATTCAGCAGTGCTTGAACGAATTGAAATTTCATTGTTTTTTTTCTTAGCCATAAGATTTTTTCCCTCCGCCTTGATTTAATCCGAACACTTGTTCATATTTATTTTAACTGAAATGTTTGCTCATGTAAAGAGTTAAAAGATACTCCGTCCGTCTGAAAGAATTGCTACAACCAAGGCTCTGGCCTTACAATTACAGAACCACAGTCTAGCATCCTTTACGTTAATCTTTTTTTTAAAAGGAGTATATTTTACAAATCCAACTCTTCAAAGGTTCTTGCGGATCTACTGTAAGAGAATAGAGTAAGTGCTGTGTACATGACAATTCCGATAATTAGTACTATAAGCTTATATGCCAAAAACTCAGGATCCTTGTATCAAGAACATTTTTCATAAATGGGATAATATGCACACATGTTTCAGCGATGATAATATACAGAGCAACAACTACACTTTATCGGGTGTATTTAAAGTAAATTCTCATACTTTTGTTTCCCATGTAGAACTCGCATGATAATAACTTGATTCTTTTCTTCCTCATCCTCAATTAAATAGAACACAATATAATTATCAATTATTAATTTTCTATAACCTTTACTTTTTAGGTATTCATCAGACACATAATTACATGAAAAAGGAAATTCTCTTAATCCCATAATTCCATTTTCTATTCTTTCCAGGATATTTGTAGCTGCAGATGTAGCAAATAGTTCTTCTGATATGTATATATAAATACTTTCTAGATCACCTGCAGCTTTTGGTGTAATCTTTACAGTATAATTATTTTCCATACCTATCTTTTAAGCTTGCAAATACTTCATTTGCATCAAACAGCTTTTCTCCATTTTTTATTTGATTTTCTGCTTCTGCTAATTTCTCATATAAATCTGCTTTTGCTAATTTATCTTTATAAGTTTCCATACTCATAACAACTAGGTGTCCATAACCATTTTTTGTAATATAGATAGGCTCTTTACTTTCTTCACAAAGTCTTGATATCTCTGTTGTATCTCTTAGATCCTTAATTGGTCTTATTTCAATCATATATATCATCTCCTGTTAATATTATGCCTTTATTATAGCATAATTATGTTGTGCCCTACTATAAGAATTTGCTAAAGGCCCTGCCGCTTCTGATGAAAGGGTAAGGTGTGCAGGGCAACTACAACACGCTGTCAATGTAAACCTTTTCCGTTCCCCATTGTATATTAACTTCTCCCGACATATAAAGTAATCCCTTCTGTAAGCTGATTGCTACGCCTTTCATTATTGTACATTTTAAGCCCTTTTGACTCACCAGCAATTAATCAGCATCCCAGGTAACCAGATAACCCCTATCAGACCAACCTACCGGGCTGGTTTTATTCACCAGCCAAACCCCACTTGCTGCTTTATGGTAGCAATATTCCACTTGGGCCACGCTGGTACCTTTGCTTTATCACCAGCGTATCCGGCCCTGGCACCCCGGCAATATTCCTTCAACCTAATCAACCTTGGACCTGCGCTAGCCCCTTTGTGAATGGTAAACTAAAATCGGTTCTTTCCCAGGTTGGTTGAAATTAAGCATTTTTAGCGATATAATACCCTGCAATAAATATATTTAAAGGAAGTCACCTATGGATCAATTTATCAAATTATTAGATGCTGATCTCGAATATATAAACCATAAAATAATCAACGATACCGTCTACATCAATGTAATTTCCAGAAAGAAAGAGGCTCAATGTCCTTTCTGCGAGAATATGTCGTCACGGGTTCACAGTACCTATGAGAGAAGCTTTCAGGATTTGCCAATGCAGGGCAAAAAGGTGATAGTAACAATTAAAAACCGGAAGATGTTTTGCGACAACCCTAAATGCGAACATACAACCTTTGCAGAAAGATTTTCTTGGCTATCAGTTAAATCTAAAAAAACCAATCGCCTCAAAGACGAAATAGTACACCTATCACTGAATTGCAGCTCCATTGCGGCGGCAAGATTTTTAAATGAGAATACAGTTGCTGTTAGTAAAAGTACCATTTGCAACCTTTTAAAAAAAGGGCGGGTTTATCCTAAATAAGGAAATCATCACTGCTGTGTGTATAGACGATTTTGCATTAAAAAAAAGAGTAAAGTACGGGACGATAATGGTTGACTTAGATACCCATTCCATTGTTGATATGATCGAATCCAGGGAACAGGCAAAGGTTGTAGAATGGCTTAAATCATACCCTAACATTCAGATAGTTTCTAGAGATGGTTCCCTAACATACCACAATTCTATCACGAAGGCACATCCAAAGGCACTGCAAGTGAGTGATCGTTTTCACTTATTTAAAAACCTCACGGATTACGCTCTGGAATATTTAAAAAAACATTTAAGTAAAGTTATTAAAATAGTTGTGGATTGCGCGGATAAGCCTAAATCTTCGCCACAAACCATAAGTAAAGCCAACGAAAATAGAAAACTTACATTAAAGGAAAAATACCACAAGATACTGCTAATGCAAGCAGAAAAAAGAAGCCAAACTGAAATATGTCGTGAGATTAATATGGATGTTCGATGTTACAAAAAACTTATGTCCGCTTCTGATATTGAAAGGCAGAAAATGTTTGAAACTGTAGCCAGCGCCAGACATGAAGATAAAATATTAAGTAAAATGAAGGTAGTAAGTGAAGTGCGCGCCCTAAAGCAAAAAGGATTAAGCAAACGTGCAATTTCAAGAGAAACAGGGCTGGCTACCACTACAATTTCAATATATTTAGACGAAAACTTCAACCCAGTCCACGCGTCATATGGGGTAAAAAGATCTGGTAAATTAAGCCCCTACTACAGTGAAATAGATACTCTCTTGGATCAAGGGTTAATGGCAAGTAAAATTGAACAAATCATAAGGCAAAAAGGATACGAAGGCTCCTCTTCCACAGTGCGCAGTTATGTAGCTAAATGGAAAAAAAGATTTAAAAATGAAACAACAAAGATCAATAGTGATAATGAAGAAGAGATAATTACTATAAAACGAAACGTAATCTTTAGCACCTTGTTTAAACCAATTTCTAATATCAAAGGCCTAGATGAGGACATATTTAAGCTATTTTGCAATCAATACCCTTTTTTTAAATCAGTTCATGAATTAGTTAATTCATTTAAACAAATTTTTAAACACAAAGATCCCGAACTGTTAGGGGAATGGGTAATTAAGGCAAGTAACACCGGCATTAAGGAAATTATCAGTTTTGTGAACGGGCTTAAGCGTGATTATGATGCGGTGGAAAAGTCTGTATATTTGCCATACAGCAATGGGCTGGCAGAAGGATGCGTAAATAAGATAAAGGTAATAAAAAGGGTTATGTATGGCCGGTGTAGTTTTGAAACGCTACGAATTAAAGCAATCTTTTTGGACAGAATTAGAAGGCTTCAACCAACTTAGGAAAGAACCGATTTTAGTTTACCATTCACACCCCGTCCCAGTTGAATGAAACAAGTAAGGTATGGGACGTGGAACCAGTCCCCATGTCTCAGTGCCGGGTGGGTGTCTCTCTGCTCCAGATCCGGAAATGGAGCCGGCAGAAATAATAGTTGGTTAATATCCTGGAT
>DASRMZ010000258.1:0-8028 GCA_035647675.1 Thermoclostridium sp.
CAATATCTACACCAATAGCAGCGAAAATCTCCTGAATACTCTTTAGTTCATCGTATGGCCTGATTTCACTCTGTTCTGCTCTTAGTTCAGCTAGGAGTCCCTTTGATAAAGCTATGAGCAAATCATAATCCAATTCATTCTCATTTTGTATTGTACGAAGCAGCACAGTAAGGCGCTGTCCCAAAATATCATGGGCACGCATCTTGGCCTTCTCAATTTCTTTTTCTTTGCTGAGTATATGCAGGTTGGCAATTGTTTTCTTTAATTCCTCGCTCTTATTCCTTAGTTTTTGATCTTGGAACTTCAACTTAGCAGTCAATGCCCAAAGTTCACTTACATCAGCAAAGGAGATATGGATATAACTTTTCATTCGTAAGGTAATATCTGTTTTTGTAAGCATCCAAGCAGTCCCTTCCGGTAGAAGATAAACCATTTGTCCGTCCAGTTCAGTCTTTTTGTATCTTGACTCATATCGATCTAAAACAAGTATTTCATAAAACTGAATAGAGTTACGAAAGATTCTACCTGTGAGGGCAAGCATCAAATTCTGCATTTGGTGGTTGGAAAGAAGAATATATCCATCAATTTCAGAAAATAATACTCCAGTATGCAAGGTATCAATAGCATTTTGAATAGACAAAGCAGAGATATTTGTTCTTATTGCAATGACACTGGATACACAAATTTTGATACTTCTAACCATAAAAAATATCAAAGCGGCGATAAAAAACAAGGGGAAGCTAGACCCTAATACACTCTCCATAATCGGCAAGGATATAAGGATGGCTGGCACAACACCTAAAGGTAACAGACTTTTTCTGATAACACAGATAATAATAAGAAGTACTAAAACCAGGATAAAAGCAAGAATTCGAGTGTTTTCGTATCCTGTAGGTGCAACAAATCCATTCTTATAGCCATTTATCACCTGTCCATGCAAAAGGGAAAAGACAATAATCTCATATAGGATGGATACTTCTAACAAGTTTTCAAAAAGACGAGGTGTTATTAAAGTTGGGCTACGACGGTACAAGTTAAGTACCAGTGCCAAGGTTTGAGTCAAAACACAAATCCCCAATATAAAAGTAATAGAAAGGTGAGTTATCCATGAAAAGGCGAAAAATTCAATCATATACAACCCCTCCCTTTGGAAATGAAATACTAATACTCATTGTATCTTCTAAATCTTTTTTTATAATTTTGCCCTTTGCATCGGAAATAGCTGCAATAAGCCTAGGTCCTAGTTTAATTATTCCCATTTCTTCTGATGTAAGAAATCCCATAGTAAGGAATTCTTCTTCGTACCCTAGATGCTCAATCATATAAGGACACCCTGTCTGTATTGCCCAGTCAGTCACCTCATAGAAAAAGTCATAAAACAAAGTAGCATATCTAATTGCAAAACATCCCTTTATTTGGTTTACGGTTGCAATTTGAACATTGGAATATCTTGCAATTTCAGATAATTCATCTATGTAAACAATCAATTCATCTATAACCATAGTATTTGTTCCCATCTCTTTAAAAAATAAATTGCACCGACGCTTTATGTAGCAGAGTAATAATGCAATTTGAGTAGTTTCCTTGATATGACTTTTCGATTGAGGTAGTTCTTCTATCATAACTGACATTTGTTCTATACTTTCTGCTATCTCAGCCTCTAACTGGTCCATTAGGTCTTTCTTTGCATCTTTTTCATTTATAATCCTTTTTAGCTTTTCCTCTTCAGCAAGTATAGCGTTGGCTTCCATCAACATCTGTGTTGATTCCTTAATCTCCCTATGCAATTGGTAAAGTTTACTGATATCCTCTTGCCATATGGCATAACCACCTGGAATAGGGTTAGCAAATAACAAAGAACCCTCATCCTTATAAATCGGTACAGGTGATGATTCTAGCACTTTGTCAAGGGTATCCTTATTGATAAGTGTTGAGGATGCAGATGTTAATATCATTTCCCCCTTTTTATTAGCAATTTGCAATTTGAGGGGCGAACGAGTGAATAAATCAATATATTTCGTATTTACCGGAATTAAACCTGAGCGTATACAAGCTTCAAACATAAGCATTGTAAAAAGCCCTGTCACAATAGTAAGGTCAGTCTTATATACAAAGGGATCCCGGATTATATATTTGTAGTTATAGAGACCAAACATAAAGAATAAAATAAGTGGTATGATAAACCCTTTTTTTCGCGGGCTCTTCATACTTTTTTTCATCAGTATGACAAATACTCCTATCAAATTCATCATGCAAACAAAAAGTATTATATAGTAGCCATAACCGTAGCTGTATTCTATGTCCCAGTCCAATCTACTCAAATCCAACTGTAATACATGCCCATGTATGTCATTGGTGAAAACAAGAATTATTAAAAAAGTAATTAGGATAGCCAAAATCCGCCACCATTTTGGGGGAAGGATTTTATCTTTTGGTTTATCTATTGCCCATGCCATCCATAACATAACCAGGGGCAACATTAACTGAAAAATATAGAAAGCATACCATAAATACCGGGTAAGGGCTGGAACTCCTTCAATCTGATATTTTATTAATCGAACCAAGGTCCATCCATTCAAAATTATTCCAACGAAAAAGGCCGAATAACTTATACCCTTTTGCATGGAACGGCGCATGAAAGATACTGTCCATATAGTAACTATAATGATATAAATTAAGGCGAAATATAGATGTTCTCGATTATCAATGGACATAAGCAGCCTCGTTCGCAGAACATTTCGTTCGATTAAAGGGTTAGCATTTTGAATTGTTTTTGCAAAGTGTTTGTAATCGGATACTCCTATGGCGGAAGCATAGGCAGTTTCATCAGGGTATATAGAAGGGTTACTTTGCCCGTCTAATAAACGCAACTTGGCTTCAAGCAATAATTTGTCTACATTATCTTGGAAATTGAGCTTTTCATTTGAAAGCAAACCCTTTTCGTATACAAGTGTTCCTTCTATGGGTATAATTATTTCAATATTGCGCCCATTTTCTATAAGGTCGGCGGCTTGATAATCATAACAAATAATAATTGGGGTCCCAAATGTGTTGGTTTTAAGGCGGCTTTTTTTATGCAATGAAGTTAGCAGTTGGATTGTCGTTTTCAAAGAATAATTTTCCCCCTCCAGCCCATAGGACATAGCCGCTGCCAGCATTTGCATATTACCAGGCATACCAAATAAGCCAACTTCCTGTTGAGTTACAAATAGATCATTCCAACCCTTAACAATGGTATTAGTTTGATCACGATCTATGGCAATAATAACTGTAGCAAGATAGTGAGGATACCAGTATTTTGCAATCCCAGTTTCAAGCGCTCCTGCAGCTTGCGTGTCAAAAGCTTCCGTAATTGCCCCACCATCTAAAGTGTAATATGCTCCTTTATCCAATTGTTCAATGGAGAAAGTCGGCAAGATTTGTTCCACAACTTCTGGATATGTTGAATAATCGTCCAGATTACATATAACTGAATCGGGACTCGCTTCTTTCGCACATCCAGAAAAAAGTATGATGACTATTAAGCTTGTAAGTAAGAAGTTTGTTATTCTTGAATGCTTCATATAATTAGGAAGGTGAACCTTCAAAAAAACACCCCCAAAATATAAATCCCTTAAAACGTCTGTACACTAATATTATGTCATAAGCTTAAGTCTTAATTAACCTGTTGCACACCGATTGAATAGATGTATAATATAAAATTAAAGAGGCTATCTAACTAATAATGTTCATTATAACATGTTTATGTAGATTTTGGTATATTTATTAAAATGCTTCTAATTTAGCGAATAAGTATTTTAATGATGTATCATAAAACATAAAATCTTCAACAATTTTCTTTTCTTTTGCTTCCATTGCCATTTTACGACCTGCCCTATCATCTTGGGAAACAAGCAATAAAAGATGGCAATTTGGCAACCTTTTATGAAGCCTTTCACAAAATGACAAAGTTGCTTCTTTTTTTTCTATATGGCTAGCCACAATATTAATTAAAGCAAGATCTATCAAGGCAATATTAATTTCTAAAATTTCTGCATCTAGCAAAGCCTGATGAGGATTAAGAAACAAAAAAAACTCAAACTTCAAGTCCGACATAGCTTTTACTGAAGCAGCGAGGCTTTCTGCAAGTATTTTATTTGTCGTGATTAAAGCAATCTTTTTCATTTTCATATCCCCTTCTTATCTTAATTCCATATAATATAATAATATAAAAGTATCCTCGAAATCATCTTACACCACTATCCCAACTTACTCGTTGTTCATAACATAATCATCTAAAGCATCCATGAACATCCCCATTCCCTCATCAAAGCTTTCCTCATCATAGAAAGGGGTATAGTATGATGTAATTTCTCTTACTTTTTCATGAGCTTTTTCAAATTCCTCGATTGCTTCCTCATATTCTTCCTCGCTAACCTGACGATTTTCATTATCCCTCATCGCTTCTTCTAATGTCTCATTTCTATCTTTTACATTGAGATAAAATTCATTTAAGGAATCATTAGAACTAGAATACTCCCCGAACAATATCTCATAAACAATCTTCCCGGATTCCATATCAAGGTTTGATAAATAATATATCCCTCCATCCCCTTCTAAAAGAGTGGACACAAACATTGTATCCTTATTTGTATTTAAGTTTTTTACTATGTCTGCATCCCCAGGAATTATTTCATCCAAAAAGATCACCTTATTATCTTTTATAGAATATATGCAGGTAGACTCATAACCACCTTCAATAAAAAGTTCAGGTACCCCATCATGATCTAAATCATACAACATGATATATTCAATACCATTAATCTTATCATCGTATAATATGAAATCCCCATATTCAGTTTCTACTATACTGTAAGTACTCATGAAATCTATATACAATTCATGCCATACATCGTTGGAAACTTTACTTATCTCTGGCAGTACCTTCACAGGTTCCTGTGAAGATGCTTCAGCTCCGATAAATGTAGGTTTCTTCATTGGTTTCCCAATATCCTTTATGGTCTCTTTAGGAGCAGTTTCATTTGTTTCTGAGACCCCATCTATAGGTGTTTCACTATTCTGTTGATAATATTTAATACCTTTTATTAGATTATCTTTTATCCCACATGAAACTAATAAAGAAGCTAATATAACAAAGAATATTGTCCACAGTAAATTAGATTTCTTCATTTTTACCTCCTGTAAATATTCAGTTTTCTAAACTTACTTCCACCTTTTAATAGTTTTTCTTTATAAGTCCTATACTCTTCTGTATTTTAAGTCTATCAAATATTTTATCTTTTTACCCTAGCCCTAACGGGTAGTCTTTTTGGAATTGCTTGCGGTTAGCAGGAAACCTCTTAGAAATTGGCTAAGGTTTGTCCAAATGCTTGAAGAGTCTTTTTCTAAATCTTAATATTGATTTCCACAACTAATATAAAAAATAGGATATCAGCCACGTCGCCAGTGTCTCAATCAGAGTACAAATTAAATAATTAGTACAGCCTTACAGGTAATACTTTTGTTCCCCAAGCCTACCATTCCTTACGAAATTCCCATTCCGCATAGTCGCCATCACTTATCCCTATACCCCCAAAGAGACTACCATCACGATATTCAATTTTTTCGAAAGCTCCAATGATGCCTATTTTATTCAACTTCGTTGGATATAGAAAGAAGCTCTCATCCTCAAAGTCAAAGCCCTTTGTTACATAGGCTTGAATCTCCTTTATATCAAAGTCGTCACTTCTATATACCAGATAGTACTTTCTGATTACCAGCTTATCCATACCGTCCTCTGTTGTCCATGTTCCGATAATTTCTTGCTTCAAGATAGGCTTCTTCCATACTTTCATATAACTTGGAGCAGGCTGGATACCACTAATATCCCAGTATATAACTTCGATGAGGCTATATCCAGCAATAAATAGTACTACAGCCACGGGTATCGCTAGTAAGACTATTATAGGCTTTTTCATCTTAATTACTCCTCATATTTTGACAGTCAGATCTATTAATAGAATCATATGCAATCTTCTTCCTCTATGCATTCAATTATACCAACTATTTAATCTTTATACCCTAGCCTTGGCGGGTAGTTGCTGTTAATTCTTCAGGTGATGGAGGTGTAGGCTTTGGAGAATCGTATGCATATTCTCCACTAGTAGCTCCTGGAGCGAATGTGTTGCCGGGGATCAATGTGTACTCAATAGTATCGCCGTCGTTTAACGGAGCGTCAAGCGTTATGGTAATCATTCCTTCGCCCGTGTCCCCATCAATCCCGCAAACCCCAGCTACATTAGTGCCGTTCAGTAACACCTCATATGAAGGAGTAATTTGCTCAAGTGTTCTATAGTCAATTATGTTCGATTCAGTGTTAGCGTAATTGGTCCCACTTCCGCTGTCATTATGACCGTGTAACCGTCTGCAAACGGATTGGACGCCACTTGCCCATCGCCTCTCCATTCCACTCTCCAATCGCTTACCCTTACAATGTCATAGGCCTTAGTTGCAATATCGCCATCAGGTCTTTTTACGACTGGGGAAGTGTAAACATTCGGTTTGGTCCAGGCGTATATTGAGACGTTTACCTTAACCTTAGGATTTACTAAAACCTCTTTGCTTGTGTCAAACAGTATGGAATCAACAATTGCTGATTCTGTCTGCACTGTTTCAACTAGCACTTTAATGGTAATACTTATGGGGTCAATTGCATCTGTCCAACCAACGGGAATATCCCATTCCGCTGTTAAAGTATACGAATTTTGAGTTGTGCCGTCAAATACGTCATTCCAGTCACTTATTGCAACTATCGCCGTCTCATCGTCTATTAATTTTACATCACTCATCTTAGTATAATCTACTGCTTCGATTTCGGCGTAAGGTGCAGGGACAGTAACGGTGGTCTCCTGCGTAAGATCGCCTATATTTACCGTGATAATAGAAGTTCTGGCCTTGACTGCAGTTAACATTCCCGTTTCACCGACAGTCACAACCGAGGTATCGGATGAAGGGTACGTCGGAATACCGAATATCGCATTGGAAGGCTGCACTGTGTATTTAAGCTTCTGCCTTTCACCCACTTCATTCTCAATTGTTGGCTCCATAGAAATACTTGTCGCAGCAGCGGTGAGGTCTAACTTCGTCCTGACTTCATCAGTCGCTTTAATAGCATAGGGGTCAAACCTCAAAAGCATTCCGAGGTTCTTGCCATCTGTACCAGAGGTCTTTGGTCCCATGCGGTGGTCGATATGCGCAACAAGTGCCTTGCCAACTTTGTTGTTAAAATCAAGATCCTCGACTAGGTCAGGTACATTCTCGTC
The DNA here is from genome assembly GCA_035647675.1 of Thermoclostridium sp. Classification (GTDB taxonomy): domain Bacteria; phylum Bacillota; class Clostridia; order DSM-8532; family DSM-8532; genus Thermoclostridium. The sequence goes on from DASRMZ010000258.1 coordinate 7,302, forward strand.
CCCTGTTGCTTTGTAGTACTCAAGTATACCGTTTATAAGAATGCCTACCTGATACGTGAGCATTGTTTTACACTGGGGTATATGAGGGACACCCAAACCGTTAAGAAATGCCGCAAGTCAAATCTCTCGGATGCATATTTAAATTTGGTCCCCAGGATATTCCTAATCTTTTCGGCACAACTAGGGCACTCTAATAAGCCACAAGTATAAGCATTGGCGTATTCCTTGCCCGTTACGACATCCCTAAAGACCCTCGTTTGCTTGTAACACCGTTCAGTTTTTGTCCTTCTTTTCAATATAAAAAGCCCCTTTCCGCAGCACCTATGGCGGAAAAGGGATAAAGTCCTAAAATATTTTTAGATAATACTTGACTTGCGGTTTTAATTTTTGGTACTCTGTAACCATAAAAGGAAACCCTTTTCCGTCAAACCAAGTCTAGCCTCACAAAAACTAGGACTTGGTTTTTTCTATGCTGTTTTTTTTATGCATTGCTCTTAGTTGAAGCCATGCATTATGTAAAACCCCCGCATAGGGGCCCGCATAGAGCGGAAAGGGAAACTTTTAAAGCCTTATACATAGGCTATAAAAAGATATTCAGTAATTTCAAGTTTAAATTCCAAAGAGATGAAAACTTTTTTTGCATGCGTACAATAAATGTCTTTAAACGTTGATTTCATGCAGTTCGACATGATTCGCTAGTAATATAATCAAGTTAAGGGGGCTCAAA
>DASRMZ010000259.1:0-4627 GCA_035647675.1 Thermoclostridium sp.
GGATGAAGGGACTTGAACCCCCACGGTTGCCCACTAGATCCTAAGTCTAGCGCGTCTGCCAGTTCCGCCACATCCGCATATTTATTTCCCGCAATTTATTATAAGACGGAACCAGCATTTTGTCAAACTTATTTTAAAAGACTTTTTCTATATTTTTCACTTTCCCAGTTTTTGATAAAATCTGTCTCGTTACTGCTCATTGTCTTTATTTTTAAATTGTTTCTTTTAATAGAGTCAACTACATAAATAAATGCCAAAAGCGTTTCCTCCATGGTGAAGGCTTCTTTTTCATTTGTTCTATACACAATTTCGCCCGTTTCGGTGTTGATATTCAATTTATTATCTAAACCATTTAACGAAATATTACCACCAAGATAAACCATTTGATCGGGATACAAAACGGTATCATCAAAAAATGATGCACTCAAATCCCTACCCTTAAAATAGTCTATCAGGTATTGAGTTTGGCTTGTAAAGGATCCATCCTCCAATTCCTTTATGGAAACCTTCGGGAACGGCTCTAAAATATTAAAATAATCTCGAATTGTCTCCATTGCTTGCTCATGTAGAGAGATGCATTCCGATGCAGTGTTGGCAGTTACAACAAATCCGTGGTTTTCCATTAAAATAACCTGCGGGAACTTACCATTCTCAGAAATATATTTTGAAAGCTCCTTCATTATTGAGATTGTCAACATAAATCCAGGATTAATGTATGGAATCCAGATAAAACCGTATTCCTCATTTTTAAATATCTCCTGTGCAAGCTCAAAACCATTTTCGCTACAACAGATTATATTTGAATAAACGGGGTGAGTGTGAATAACATGCTTTAAAAGAACCGAATGGAAACCTGCTTCTACTGATGGTCGAAGCTGCTTAAGGCCCTCCATTGGAACAATATTTTCACGAACAAATTCACCACTTTCTTTTTCGTAGTCAATCTCTTTAGAAAAATCAACCTGCTCATGATATTCCTTTATCTTCTTGTAATTTACTACAACATATCCGTCGGTTGGACTAATATCCTTGAGCATGTATCCTGAAGCTTTCACCGCCATAAGATCATCATCAAGCTTAACGGATGTATTTCCTCCCCCGCCTTGTACAAGATCTACGCTTTTCCCAGCTGCTTGAGAGATACTTTCTAAGTCCTTAATTTGTTCTGTATACATGTCATCCTCACTTTCTTAATGAGAGCACATCATCCTCGTATTTATTAACCTTGTCAATCCATTCTGTTCCAACAGGTACACTATTATCAAAGCAGTATTTATTCCAAACAGCACCGTGAGGCAGAGTTTTGAACTCCTCCATAAGCGCAAGTCTTTTACCTAAATTGCCTGCTTGTTCCGCTTCGTTCAACAATTCTGTTGGCTCTAATAGTGAATACATAATAGCCTTTAATGAGGCCCTTGTACCTGTAACCCATGCGCTAATTCTGTTTATAGATGCATCAAAGAAGTCAAGTGCAAAGTGGACTTTGTTGTAAGCATTACAGCGCTTAATTTCCTGTGCAATCGCCATTGTATCATCGTTGAAAAGAACAACATGATCACTGTCCCAACGCACACCTCTACTAACATGTAGCAACAATTCATCCTTATAGGTTAAAAGTGCAGATAATTTATCAGATATTGTCTCTGTAGGATGGAAATGTCCTGCATCAAGGCAAAGAACTACATCATCACGGCTAAATACGTACCCCATGTAAAATTCATGGGAGCCTACAACATAGCTTTCCGATCCTATACCAAAAAGCTTTGATTCCACAGAATCTATTAAATATTCACTGCTATAACTTTGACTTAAAACTTCATCAAGAGACTCTTTCAAAATACGACGTTGTGTTAATCTATTCGCTGGTAAATCCTTTGAGCCATCTGGAATCCAAATGTTGTTAACACTTGGGGTATTTAGTGCTTTACCAATATCCGCTGCAATCTCTCTTGAGCGTTTTCCATGCTCAATCCAGAACCTTCGAATTTCATCATCAGTACTTGCTAATGTTCCAGCATCTGCAAGAGGATGATTTAAAAATGAGGGGTTAAAGTCAATTCCAATACCTTTTTCCTTTGCCCATTCAACCCATTTTTCAAAGTATTCGAATGTTATTTCATCACGACCAACCTTTTTTCCATCGGTCTCTGCATACATAGCATGTAGATTAACACGATTTTCCCCTGGAATAAGGCTTAGTGCCTTGCTCATATCCTGTCTTAGCTCTTGCCCATTGCGTGCTCTGCCCGGATAATTACCAGTAGCCATAATACCACCGCTGGAACCACCTAGGTCTTCAAACCCTGCAACATCATCGCCTTGCCAGCAGTGTATAGAAACGGGGATTTCCTTTAATTGTTCCATTGCTTTGTCTGTGTCAACACCATATGCTGCATAAATATCCTTAGCGGCTTTATAAGCCTGTTCGATCTTATCAATGCTGTACGAATACATAATAATCCTCCTTGTATTTTAAAAACCCTTATTTATTATTAGCACTATTTAGAAAATATTTGTCTGCGAATTTTTGTTTGCCCACTGAAGCTATAAAGGGTATGCCATAGTTGTCATCAATGCCATCTCTGCTTGGGTTGTATCCATGCGGCTGTATTGCACAATTATTTCTACATCGCTCTCCACCATCATTGCGTAGGGTACATCCATTGGCACAGAATTACCGTTCTTATCTTTTATTTTGTCCATTCTAATATGGTTCGTTCTTTCAGCGCCGCAAGAAGCATAAAATCCTTGCATCTTATCTCGAGCTTCAAAATAAAGTGTGATTGATATATTGGCATCTTTGTTTCCCGAGTTTAAAACGCAGATAGCGTCATGACTTTTTTGAGTGCCTGAGCTGGTCGACGGGTAGAATCCATCAGGAATAAACCAAGTTTTCGAACCGTACTTATTACTCATAGAATACACCTCTTTCTTTTTAGAGCCTTTGCATAGTAACTAACTGATTACTGCTCACACAACACCTCGTTGTCATTCCGAACGTAGTGAGGAATCTTTGTTTTCGCGTAAGATTCCTCGGCAAGCTCGGAATGACAATCATTGACTCGGATACCCTTGGATGACAGCAAAGGTATGTGCGAGTGTGAGCTGTAACATAAAATAAAATAAGAATCGAAAATGGTAATACATATTAGGGGGTAAAGAGAAATCATGATCATTAAAAACTATTATGAAAAAGATCCAAAATTAACAACTAGCCACAAGGGAGAGGGCTCGCTAAAAGACGTTGTATTATTTAATGATAGTGACTTTCACACTAATCTTCGTTTTTTCCGCTATATGGTTCTTCCTGCTGGAACAAGCATCGGCTATCATAAACACGGAGACAATGAAGAACTCTATGTGATTTTAAAAGGAAACGGTTTAATGCATGTAAATGACGATGAAGTAGAAGTAAAAAGTGGGGATGTAATTATAAACCAGCCATTTGATAGTCACGGCTTAATAAACACATCTTCCAGTGATATGGAGATTTTAGTATTTGAAGTAACAAGCGACAAAGATTGAAACGATACGCTTTGCGTTAAAAACGTTTAAACCGAACTATACAGCTCTTGCAAATGAAGCACAGTTTACGTTAGTGCATAGCTGCATCTCAAAATATGAAGTGAGTGAACTGTAACGTCGCCTTGAATTTTATTGACGACAGTGCCTGTATATTCTTTTATTCTTTGTTTCCCTGTGTTATAATTATCACGAATAAATATGCGACTTCTATTTCTTTTGCATCAGCAAAGCCGCTATAATCTTACATTAGAAAGGGTGAAGTGGAATCATGGATATTATAAAAGTGAAAAACTATGAAGAAATGAGCAAAAAAGCAGCAAACATTATTGCCGCTCAAATTGTTCTAAAACCACACACTGTGTTGGGTTTAGCAACAGGTTCTACACCAATAGGTACATATGCTCAACTAATTGAATTATGCAAAAATGGAAATGTTGACTTTTCCCAGGTCACAACTATTAACCTCGATGAATATTATGGGCTCGATCCTTCCCACGATCAAAGTTATCGTTACTATATGAATAAGAATCTGCTTACAAAAGTGAATATCAATCTAGCAAATACCTATCTTCCTAATGGCAAAGTCGAGGATGTCGAAGCGGAATGTACGCGTTATGATAAATTAATTGAAGAACTTGGAGGTATTGATCTTCAACTTCTTGGTATTGGTCATAATGGCCATATCGGCTTTAATGAACCTTCTGATGAATTTGTTATGGATACATATTGTGTTAATTTGGGGGAAATCACAATTAATGCGAATGCAAGGTTTTTCGAAAACAGAGATGATGTACCAAAAAGAGCCCTTACTTTAGGTATTAAGCCTATTATGCAAGCAAAAAAAATTCTTTTAATTGCTAGCGGCGATAACAAAAGAGATATTTTGAAGAAAGCTCTGTTTGGTCCTGTCACACCATTGGTTCCTGCCTCAATTCTACAATTGCATAAAGATCTGACTATTATAACACCGTTGGATTTATAAATAAGATGTTCTAAGGTTTTCAGTCGGGGGCATTAATGATATAAAGCTTCCGACTGTGTTTTAATAAAATATTCTTAAAGCCACTCTCGCTATATTTTATCAAACTGATTTTAATAAAAC
>DASRMZ010000260.1:0-5298 GCA_035647675.1 Thermoclostridium sp.
GTTATAGGTTACATGTTTTGTTAATTTATTTTAACAATAACAATTATATAAAACCCTATGAACTAATACAAGTAATTTCTCTTTGAGCATATTTTTTTTGCACTATAAATATAAATCATTATGCCTTTAGGTGGCATAACATTTTGATATGAATTAATCTGTGACAAAAACCTTAGCAATTCTATGCAAGCCCTTTTCGAGAGGTATAGAGGTTCTTGCATATTTTAGTTTTATGTTATTGGTTGTACCCCTTATTATTAGCGAGGTGCCTTTAAGCTCTTTAAGCACCCATACTTCAAGCACGTCACCGCTCATTATTTCTATTGAAATTGGAAACGACTCTACTAAAAGATGTCTTTCACCATTTTTAAAGATCATTACTCCATGTAGCTCATATGGCCCTATTACATCCAGGGTAACACTTCCGCGATTTATTAAAGAGTGAAAAGCTAATAAAGGTTCTCCTAAATAAGGATCTTCAGGAATTTCAAATCCAATTGGATAATCCCTACAAACTTGTACACCAATTAAAACAAGACACATTACTACAGATAAAAAAATTAAAACCCAGCTAAATTTCATGCTTTCACATCGCCTATAACCCAAAATTAGTAAAAATTACTTACTAATTATTGTTCCCAATCGAACTAATTATAAACTAAAGTTGCAGCATGGAGGACTGTATTATCAAACACTATTACCTGCAGCATATCCGGTTGAAAACGCAATAGTAAGATTAAATCCACCAGTGTACGCATCTAAATCTAGTATTTCGCCTGCAAAATATAGCTCATTGATTAACTTTGATTCCATTGTCACAGGGTTTACTTCCTTTATGGCTATGCCCCCTGCTGTTACTATCGCCTCATCGAAGGAACGTGAGCCTGTTATTTCACAAGTTAAATGTTTGAGAATAGTAACTAATCTCTTTCGTTCTTCCTTTGTAATTTGATTAACTGGTTTTTCGGGTGAAATATTACTTAAATTTATAACGACGGGTACTAAAAGGCTGGGTAACAGGTCATTTAGAGAATTTTTATATTGCTTTCTAATAAACTTGCTAAAATCCCTTTGAATTCTATTATCAAGTTTTTCTTCAGATAAAGCTGGCTTTAAGTCTATGGAAAGAAAGACGTTTTTGTAGTTGTACTTTAGCACATGTCTACTTGCACTTAAAATTACAGGGCCAGTTACCCCGTAGTGCGTAAACATCATTTCTCCAAAATCTGTATATATAACATTTCCCTTTATATCTAACATCTTTATCGCTATATTTTTAAGCGACAAACCTTGAAGCTCTTTAACCCAATTTTCCTTAACATTCATCGGAACTAGTGATGGTTTTAAGTCAGTTACCGTATGACCAAGTTTTCTAACCATTTTGTGCCCATCCCCGGTAGAACCAGTACCAGGATAGGATATACCTCCTGTGGCAACTATTATTGTATCTAGTTTTTGCGTGGAGCCATCAAATAGTCTAACCCCTGTAATGTGTCCGTCATTGACCATTATTTCATCAACAGCTTTCTTGAAAATAAACTGAACATTATGCGTAGAAGCATATTTCATAAGTGCATCCACTACATCCTTTGCACTGTCCGATTCAGGGAACACCCGCTCGCCACGTTCAACCTTAACTTTCATACCCATTCTTTCAAAAAAACTTATCACGTCTTTATTAGAGAAAGAATTAAAGGACGAGTATAAAAACTTACCATTACCAGGAACATTCAAAATAAGGGAATCTGCATCACATGCATTAGTGAGATTGCACCTTCCCTTACCTGTTATGCGGATTTTTCTGCCTGCAATATTATTTTTTTCAAATAGGAAAACATTATGCCCCCGCTCGGCTGCTCTGCCAGCAGCAATTAAACCAGCGGCACCTGCCCCTATAACACCAACGTTTTTCATAAATCACCTTGTTAGCTATAGCTTATAAATAACCATAGCTAAAGACTTTTTCAATTTAATCTTGATAATATTAGCTGTACATAATATGGGGCAAACGCCCATTCATAGCCACAATATTGTACAACGGAACTAAAATATAAACATTTAAGATGCTCAACTATATATTATTGTTCTCGTATACCTGATATTCATCCCATATTTGCTCAAGCTTTTCAAGTGTATCCTGGATTGTTTGTTTTCTTTTCAAACAAATTGACACTATTATGGCATTGATTACACTCAACGGTGCGACAAGCGAATCAACAAAAGAATTCATGTCACTGCTTGCAAAAATAGAATAGTTAGAGCTTTTTGCTAAAGGCGAAGCTGGATTATCAGTAATAGCAATAGCTGTAGCACCCCGATTGTGTGCAAACTGCATTGCCTTTGTCGTTCTTTTTGAATACCTTGGGAAACTAATGCCAATAACTACATCACCTTTCCCTGCATTCAATATCTGTTCAAACATTTCACTTACACTTGTAGTATGTACTAATCTAACATTTTCAAAAATCAAATTAAAATAAAAGCCAAGAAAACTTGCTAAGGGTGCAGAGCTTCTTACCCCTAGAATATAAATATTTTTCGCATTAAGAATTTCATCAACTATATTATTGAAATTATCCTCATCTATTCCTTCTAAAGTCATTTTTATTTTATTCACATCGGATTGAAGGACAGTTTTTAATACATTGTCCTTGTCTATCCTATTTGAAGATACTTCAAGCCGTTGAACTGACGTTAGTTTGCTTTTAATAAGCTCTTGTAATGCACTCTGAAGCTTTGGGTATCCGTCAAAGCCTAGCTCGGCTGGAAAGCGCACAACGGTGGATTCGCTGACACCTACCTCTTCACCTAAACGTGCAGCCGTCATAAATGCAGCTTTATCATAATTATTAATAATATACGTGGCAATGGCTTTATGCCCTTTGCTAAATGTAGAGTATTTTTCTTTCATAAGGCTAATAAGATTAATCATATACACACTCTCAACTTTTATTGTTTTTCTTTGATAAAGCCACTTTATTGCTTATCCATAACGCAAAATACAGTACATCATTAATATACCGTTTTGCAAGATTAAAATCAAGATCATGCAAAATTAATGCTTTTGCGATTTAGCATAAATAAACATTAGCTGTGCAATATGTGGCGGAAAACCCTCATGCAAACTATATATTGTACAGCGTTACATAAACCATATAACACCGAAAAATGCTCAAATAGAGCATTTTAACGAGGCAAAAAAAGAAGGTCTCACCCCATATGTTGTGAGAGTACATCATTTATTCAAGATAAACTTATCTATAACATATGCCACTCCATCGTCCTCATTTGATAAAGTTACAAAATCAGCTGCTTGTTTTATTTCTTCAGGAGCATTTTCCATCGCAACACCAAGACCGGCATATTCAATCATTGACAAATCATTAAAACCATCACCTATTGCAATCATTTCTTCTTTGCTTATTCCATAATGGTTGCCCAGTTTTTCTAACGCAATGGCCTTCGAAGCATTTATATTAACAAATTCAAGAAAAAATGGCTGAGATGTGTGGTAATTTACTGTTGGATTTATAACAGTCTTCAGCTCTTCTTCAAATGCGTTAATGCGCTCAACATCATCGTACCATAAGATTTTGTTTATTCCCTTTTCTATTAGTGGTTCAATGTCAGTGTACAAAATAGGTTCTGTTCCACTGATTGTACTGTACTTAATAGCAAGTTCATTCATATGATTTACGTAAAGCTTGTTATCCGACCAAATTGCAATTAATGTATCTCTTTGCTTTCCAAGCATTTCAATTTGCAAAGCATCCTCTTTTTCCATATTGCATGAATATATTATAGTTCTGCTTTCACCTGTAATTGCCATGGCACCGTTATATGTAATAACAGGGGCATCCATTCCTAATTGGTCTGTGATAAGCTGCACCCCTTGAACGGGTCTGCCGCTGCTAATTGTAAAAATAACGCCCTTTTCAACAGCTTGTTGAATCTTTTCCTTTGTTTTTGGTGTAACTTGTTTTTTGCTGTTGATAAGAGTTCCGTCAACATCTACAGATAATAATTTATATTGCATTTTATATATTCCTCCTCTAGTATGTTAAGCATTAATAAGACATCTCTTATTTTGCTTCAACTCCAATGTCTATATAATTATAGCAAAAAACCATATAACATCAACGTCATTTTATTTAAAGCATTTTGCGATGATACATATTTTATGTAATACTGTACAATTAGTAATAAAATACGTATAATAAATTTAAATTAAGATAAAAAATGCATACAGCTTCGTATTTGGCGACAATGATATGCAGTAAGCTTTTTTAATGGGGGGCATTTTCATTATTAAGGTTACATCTCAACAGGTTTTGATGATGTACTTCTAATAATGGGTATAGAACAACTAGACAATAGACTTTGTTAGATTAATTTAGGGAGGTTATTATTTTGAGGCTCAGAAATGTTCCAAAAACTTTGGAGCCTATGCGCAATAATCCAAGTTATGTTGATAAACCTGACGAACTAAAAGGGAAATGGTCAGAATATTTTCAAAATTCAAATCTGATATATATAGAAATCGGATCGGGTAAGGGACAGTTTATAACAACTCTTGCTAACACAAACGAAGGCATAAATTACATTGCAATGGAAAGATACTCTTCTGTCCTTGGCAAATTTATAGAAAACGTTCCTGAAGAAGGAATGGCAAATCTTGCTATAGTAAATGTAGATGCTGAAAATATGGTAGATTACTTTGAAGATGGTGAATTAGATCGTATTTATCTGAATTTTTCTGATCCTTGGCCCAAAAAAAGGCATGCTAAACGTAGACTGACCAATGTATGGTATCTCGAAATGTATAAAAAACTATTAACGGATGAAGGAATTATTATTCTTAAAACAGATAACCAAGATTTTTTTGATTTTTCTGTTGAACAATTTGAGTTAGTGGGCTTTCTGTTACAGGATATAACATACGATCTTCACAATAGCCCTCTTGTGGAAGGTAATATAACAACAGAATACGAGGAACGATATTTAAGTCAAGGGCTTCCTATATATGGGTTAACAGCGTACAAAGCGAGTAGCTCTGAATAAAGATAGTAAATTGGGGAACCGGTAGGAGAAATTTAAAAAATATTGACATCTCAAGCCTAAGTATTGTATACTTGATTTCGTCACATTCAAAGGGGAGTAGCTCAGCTGGTAGAGTACCGGTCTCCAAAACCGTGGGCCGCGGGTTCGAATCCTGTCTCCCCTGCCACATAACAAAAGCCTGTAACCATAATGGTTACAGGCTTTTGTTATGTTTTAATATATGCTGTTATAGTATTG
>DASRMZ010000261.1:0-11486 GCA_035647675.1 Thermoclostridium sp.
ATCAAGAACAGCGCAACATAAGAAACAAAGCTATGGTTGATAATATTAACAAACTTATATCTGAATATGCCATAACTATAGATTTTGAAAAGGACGTTTCACCTATTTCAATGGTAGATGACGGTGGGACAATAACCGAAAGGCACATATTGTTTGCACTTTCTGAAAAAATTATGGCGAAGGTAGGAAAAGGTAAGCCTACGGTTAGGTTTCTTAAAGAAGAACTTCAAATTTCTGTATCGCAAAAGATAGAAAATCTCCTTTTAGATGAGGAAAACATTCATTATGCTTATGACTTACTCGGTGTATTAAAAAGCCATCTAGTAGAGAAGTTTTATATACCAGCTACCACTGAATGCCCAGATATAAGTGATTTTATTAATATTTGCAATGGAACAGGTGCAATATCGGCCTATGCATATCTTGGGGATGTTGGTGATTCGGTAACTGGTGATAAAAAAACTCAAAAATTTGAAGATGATTATATCGAATTATTATTTGACGAGATACATAGGCTTGGGTTTAAAGCAATTACATATATGCCTTCAAGAAATACAAAAGCTCAGCTTAAAAGATTAAAATCATTATGTGATAAATATGGATTATTCCAAATAAGTGGTGAAGATATTAACTCACCTAGACAAAAGTTTATTTGTGAAGCTCTTAAAGATCCAGATTTTAAGAACCTCACAGATGCCACATGGGCATTGATTGGGCATGAAATAGCTGCAACTGGGGATCCAGATAAAGCCATGTTTTCTAAAGAATCTGATAAAATTTTCTTGGATCTCAATGAACGTATACAGTATTATAAGAATATAGGAATGAAGCCTTAGATTCTATTTTTAGACAAGCTGTAAAATTTGCAACTGAGAATTATTCTTAGAAACCTACAAAAACCATTATATGAGGAGGGAATTGGAGTGAAGCATGTTCTGGCATTTGATTATGGGGCCAGCAGTGGAAGAGCCATCTTGGGGAGCTACGACGGAGAAAAACTCACTTTAAAAGAAATTCATCGTTTTTCAAATGATCCCGTTATGATGGGTGAGAGTCTGCATTGGGATATATTAAGGCTCTATCATGAATTAAAACAAGGAGTGTTAAAAGCAAAAAAAGAAACGGGCGTAAGTATTGATAGTATTGGGATTGACACCTGGGGTGTAGACTTTGGTCTTTTGGATAAAAATGACGTCTTGCTTGGAAATCCATACCACTATAGAGATTCCCGTACCGATGGTATGATAGAAGAAGCTTTAAAGGTAGTCAGTCGAGAAAGAATTTATAATGATACAGGTATTGCATTTCAAAGGTTTAACACACTGTATCAACTGCTTTCAATGGTAAAAAACAAATCAACATTACTTGAAAATGCTGAAACCTTACTTTTCACACCCGACCTTTTAAATTTTTTTCTAACAGGAAATAAAAGCTGTGAATTTACCATCGCATCAACCTCACAAATGCTTTTGGCAGGACGTGGAACTTGGGCTTACGATTTACTAAATGAACTGGGTATACCTGTTCAAATTTTGCCTGAAATAATTGACCCATGCACCTTAGTAGGGAAACTTAGAAAATCTGTACAAGATGAGCTTGGAGTAAATGAAATACCTGTAATGACAGTTGCGAGCCATGATACAGGCTCTGCCGTTATTTCTGCTCCACTTGAAGACAGCAATGCTGCATATTTAAGTAGTGGAACATGGTCATTGCTTGGTACCGAAAGAGAAAGACCTGTCATCAATGAAAAAACACTTAAGCATAATTACACAAATGAGGGTGGTATTAATAGAACTGTTCGCCTGCTTGTAAATATTATGGGGCTTTGGGTATATCAGGAATGTAGAAGAGCTTGGAGAAAACAAGGCATTGAGATAAGCTATGATGAAATGGATGCTATGGCGCAAGCTGCCAAACCCTTTCAGTCCTTTATAGATGTGGATGATGAATCATTTTATAGCCCAGGCAAAATGCCGGAAAAAGTAGTTGAATTCTGTAAAAAGACTGGACAGACTGCTCCCACCGATAAAGGAAGTATTATAAGAATAGTAATGGAAAGCCTTGCAATGAGATATAGAACCTCAGTGGAAGGCTTAGAAGAAATAACAGGTAATAGGGTGCCAACTCTTCATATTGTGGGCGGTGGATGTAAAAATACTGTGCTCAGCCAGTATACTTCTGATGTTTTAAATCGCCCAGTAACAGCAGGACCTATAGAAGCTACAGCCATTGGAAATGTTATATCACAGCTTATTGCAATAAAAGAAATTGATGATGTAATACAAGCAAGGGAAATTGTAAAAAGGTCATTCCCAACGGAAGAGTATGCGCCGGAAAGTGCCAGCTTGTGGGATGAAGCATATGGTCGATACAAAGGCATTATATCTGGTTAAAGGCCTTTGTAATATAACCGCTGGAGATACAAGAATATACGACTGTGGAGAACATGTAAGCCTCTTTCTTTAGAGCTAAGTACGTTGAAACAGTGCTCTCGTGACTTTAGTTGTGAGAGGTTAAATAGTGCCTAGAAGAAAAATTTAAAAATAAACTAAGGGAGGGTTTTAATTATGGCAGAACAAAAAAATGCAAACAGACTTATTGGAAGATTACCAAAGATCGGAATTAGACCTGTTATTGATGGCAGAATGCGTGGGGTTAGGGAATCGCTGGAAGAACCAACGATGGACATGGCAAAAGCCTGTGCTAAATTACTAGAAGAGAATTTGAGACATCCAAACGGATCACCCGTTGAATGTGTTATTGCTGACACTACCATTGGCGGAGTTGCTGAGGCTGCTCGATGTGCTGACAAATTTCAACAAGAGGGAGTGGGTGTAACTATTACCGTAACCCGTTGTTGGTGCTATGGCTCCGAGACTATGGATATGGATCCTCATACGATAAAAGCTGTTTGGGGCTTTAACGGAACCGAACGCCCGGGAGCTGTATATTTAGCAGCCGTATTAGCGGCATACAACCAAAAGGGACTACCTGCGTTCGGTATATATGGAAGAGACGTCCAGGATGCAACCGATCAGACTATACCTGAAGACGTAAAAGAAAAACTTTTACGCTTTGCAAATGCGGCAGTAGCAGTTGCAACAATAAAGGGCAAATCATATCTATCCATGGGAACCGTTTCAATGGGTATTGCAGGTTCCATGGTGAATTCTGACTTTTTCGAAGACTATCTTGGTATGAGAGTAGAATATATAGATTTATCGGAATATATTCGTAGAATTGATGAAGAAATATATGATAAAGAGGAATTTCAGAAAGCCCTAGAGTGGGCTAAAAAGAGTTGCAAAGAGGGAATAGACATTAATGAAAATCCAAAATCCAGAGAGAAGTTGGATGAAGAGTGGGAATTTTGCGTGAAAATGGCATTAATCGCTAGAGACCTAATGGTTGGAAACCCGAAGCTTAAAGAGCTAGGATTTGGCGAGGAAGCAAATGGACATAATGCCATTTTGTCAGGCTTCCAAGGACAGAGACAATGGACTGACCACTTCCCAAATGCCGACTTTGCCGAAGCAATTTTAAATAGCTCTTTTGATTGGACTGGAATTAGACAACCTTATCTTATTGCGACAGAAAATGATAACCTGAATGGCGTATCAATGCTTTTTGGTCATTTATTAACAAACACTGCTCAAGTATTTGCTGATGTTCGCACATATTGGAGTCCTGAGGCTGTAGAACGTGTTACAGGGCATACACCAACCGGGTATGGAGAAAATGGTTTTATCCATCTTATAAACTCTGGCTCTGCGGCACTTGATGGTAGTGGACAACAAACTAAGGACGATCAGCCGGTAATTAAACCATGGTGGGAGATAACCCAAGACGAGGCACAAAAATGCTTGGATGCGACACAATGGCGCCCTGCAAATACAGGATACTTTAGAGGTGGCGGTTTTTCATCAAACTTCAAGAGTAAGGGTGGAATGCCTATAACCTTAACCAGATTAAATCTTGTAAAAGGATTAGGTCCAGTTCTGCAAATTGCAGAAGGATATACCGTTGAACTTCCTGGCGATGTCCATGACATATTGAACAAAAGAACCGATCCAACATGGCCAACCACTTACTTCGCACCCAGAACCACAGGAAAAGGTGCTTTTAAGGACGTTTATTCTGTTATGGCCAACTGGGGGGCAAACCATGGCGCATTTAGCTATGGTCATATTGGTGCAGATTTGATAACACTAGCATCGATGCTTAGAATCCCAGTTTGTATGCACAATGTGGATGATGACAAAATATACAGACCAAGTGTATGGACAGCTTTTGGAACTAAGGATTTGGAAGGCTCAGATTATAGAGCATGTGATGCATTTGGACCGATATATAAAAAGTAAAATAAACTTTAGCATAGAATAAGCGTAAAATGGCCATCCAGTATTAACTGCAGAGTTTAATATTGGATGGCTTTGTGTTAAGATTTACTTAGATTACATTGCGAAAGACTTAGATTATGAGGACAATATGAGAAAATTTATTATATACATAGTAGTTGTAATTCTTTTTTTATCTGCTTGCCAACTTAACGGAAGTGAAACCATAGCTTCGGTTGAAGTGGATGGCTATAGTGAAACAAATAATTTGTCGGAGCATAATATAAAAGTATTTCCTACAAAAGGTGTTGATGAACATGATTCTTTTGTTAATAACGATGCTACCAGTGGTTCTGGGGTAAAAACTAACGATATTTCTCAGTCATACAACAGTTCAAGTGACACAGGGGATAATATTGGTAAAACCGTGGATAATAGCGAAATCGATAAACCAGACAAACCAGACAAACCAGACAAACCAGACAAACCAGACAAACCAGACAAACCAGACAAACCAGATAAAACAGATAAACCCGACAAACCCGATAATCCCGATAATCCCAGTAAACCCGATAATCCCGATAAACCCGACAAACCTGATACAGCTGATAAGACCGATACATATATAGGTCCTTTTGTTGAGGGGGTTACAACCGATATGCAAAAAGCAGATTTTTGGGTAAACCAGTATGAAGGTACTGATGCTATTATAATGACCTCCGATAAAATAGGCATATATAATGAAAAGAATTTTATAAACCTACCCTTTCTTTTAGATTTTGGTATTTTATCTCAATCGATAAATGGAGATGAAATACATAAATGGATAAGTGAGTTAAGTGCCATTCCTAAATCAGCAAGATATGATGAGAAAGGTCATCTGTACCAACAGCAGGATTATACTGGGTTAAAAAATAATATTAATACCAACAATATACCACAGAATATAAATATCGAATACGCAATAACCGTAAAGCGTACTCAAATGCGTACATGGCCTACATATAGGCAGAGTCATTCAAGCTCTACAAGCCGAAAAATAGACTATTTTACAGAGACAGCAGTGTATGCTGCAGAGCCTGTAATAATATATCATACAAGTAATGACGGACTTTGGTATTTTGCTTCAATGTACAATTACAAAGGCTGGATACCCGTTCAAGATGTAGCTATATGCTCAAGAGAAGATTTTATAAAGTATCGATCAGCTACGGATTTACTCGTTGTTAACTCCCCAGTAATGTATACTCCTATTTCTAGTGACTTAAGGGTATCTGGATTACATATCGATATGGGTGTAAGATTACCCATTGAAACCTCGACTTCGGTAGGTTATGTTGTTAATTTCCCAGTGCAAGATCAAAACAAACAACTAGAGGTTGTTGAAATAACTATACCTTTTTCAGAAGATGTATCCGATACTTTTCTTCATTATAATGTGAAAAATGTTATTGAACAAGCATTTAAGTTTATAGGAGAGCCTTATGGTTGGGGTGGTATGAATAACGCCAGGGATTGTTCTTCTTTTGTAGCAGATGTATACCGTTCTGTTGGGATTATCTTCCCCAGAAATTCAAACCAGCAAGAGCAAATGAGTGGAGCTATATCATTTAGTGGGAAAAGCAGAACAGAGCGTCTTGAAATACTTGACAGTTTAAGACCTGGAACACCATTGTATATGCCTGGACATGCTATGATGTATTTGGGTAAATTCCAACAAAGACATTACATAATACACGACATTACCACTGTCTATCGGAAAGAAAACGATGGAAAGCTAACTGCCATACCACTGAACCAAGTGTCGGTAACACCATTAGATGTGTGCAATAGTAAGGGTTCTGAATATATAATGCTTCTTGGAACAGCAGTAGAAGTACAATAGATGTAATAAATGAATGAACGCGCTGCGAGCATTTTATCAAATGCCCTAAGACGCTGCTTCATGTGGTCTATAGGTCACGAATAAGATAAACCGATTTCTACATCAGTGGTGGGTTCAATCCATACTGTCTGAAGGGTATTTGTTCAATGAATAAAATGCTTGCAACACATGGAGGTGAGAGCTATGTCTGTAAACAAAAAATATTTGTTTTTTACAATTTTCTTATCACTAATTTTGATCGTTAGCGGTTTTAGTGGCTGCGCTAAAACTGATACAGCATTGGAAAAAGAACGAAAGGCAGATCCAGTAGTTGCAGTGTCAAATAATACAAATAGCCCATATACAGAACCAACGGATAAAATAAATAGCTCATATAATGAAGACGCTAATAATTCAAACAGTTCATATAATGAGAATGCAAGTAATATAAATAATCAAAGCCCTGAAAAAGATATTTCAGGGGATAAAACTCAGAACGGAACAGATGAAGTCGCCAAAATAGGCAAAACAGATCAAACAGATAAAGCAGATGAAACGAACGGAACAGAAGAATCTGACCCCAAAAGTGGAACAGACAAAGCAAATGAAAAAGACGGAACAGGTGAACCTGGCAACAAGCAAACAGAACCACAAGTAATTAATGGTCTTGTACGTGTACAGGATGTCGATCCAAATATTATTGTTGAATTAAGATATGCTACCGAAGATAACTTTACAGGTAAAGTAGTATATCCAAACGGAATATGTGTATTAAGAGAATCTACTGCTCAAAAGCTTGCAAATGCCAGCAAGGAATTGACGGAGAGGGGCTATAGAATAAAAGTATGGGATGCGTATAGACCTATATATGTACAGCGGATATTCTATGAAATTGTCCCCGACTCGAGGTTTGTTGCCAATCCTGATAAGGGCGGCTCAAAACACAATCGTGGCACTGCAGTAGACGTTACGCTAGTGGACATGGAAGGTAATGAATTGGAAATGCCCTCTGGCTTTGATGATTTCACAGGAAAGGGTTCAAGAAATAATAAAGATATTTCTGAGAATGCAAAAAGGAATGTAGAAATGTTAACTAATGTCATGGTTAAGAATGGATTTACCACTATAAGTACAGAATGGTGGCACTATAATGATAGTGATTCAGACAATTACAACATTATTGATGTTGATCTTGAAGAATTTTTGTCCAAGGATGACTCTGTTAGCCAAATCGATCCATACATTGGTACTTTAGATGCTCTCAAGGATATAATAGGGAACTCTAAACAGCTCATACTTGTTGCATGTGATAGTCACCAACAAAACAAAGCAACTCTGTATACATATGAAAAGTATGAAGAGAAATGGCAAAAGGCATTCGAACCGATGGATGCAGTTATTGGTTTAAACGGGCTTACCAACGATAAAGTCGAAGGCGATAAAAAGTCCCCGATTGGCGTATTTCCATTATACAGATGCTTTGGCAGGGATGAAAATCCTGGAACGAAATTATCGTATACCCAGTTTAGCTGGGAGTCTTACTGGGTGGATGATGTGAACTCAAAGTTTTATAATACATATCAGAAAGGTCCTGTAGAACAAAGGTGGAGTTCAGCGGAAGATTTATATGCCATTGGTGAGCCTTATAAATATTTTATTGTAATAGAACACAATACAGCAAATCCCGTTGCTGGAAAAGGTAGTGCTATATTTTTGCATATTTGGAAAGGTGAAGGTAGCTATACTTCAGGCTGTACTGCTGTATCAGAGGAGAACCTCATGAAGATAATCAAATGGCTGGCCCCCTCATCTGAACCCCTAATTATTCAATTTCCTGCTGATGATGTTCAGTCAGTTCGCTAGATGGTTTTGCCAAGCGATTCATAGCACAGAGCTAAGGAGAACGCCATAAAACCATTCCTTAACTACCGGATGGAAAATATCTAAAACGCTTTTATCCATAACAATTCCTTTTTTGTACAATGAGCACACTATTTCATATCAATAAATATTATGATTGAAAATACTTTGAAAAGATAGTTTCAATCGATTCGGTCTGCACATTTTTGATCATTTGAAGAAGTTGATCACCATTTATGCAATTTATAACATTTGTATGGCAATAATTTTTAGTGTTTGTTTTAAAATCACCCAAGGTTATTATCATGCCTCTGTGTATGTCATTGCCCATCATGTGCTTAATAAGTTTTTTAGCTTGTTCGATTTCTATTAGACTATGATAGCTAACCTTTTTTACCACAACATAATACAAATCATTCAAAATAATACCGTTTCCACCATCACCAAAATGATCCGACAATTGAACCCTATACCCCTGACGTCTAAAAGCCTCTGCGATAGTGTATTCATAGTCTTTAAGCTTCAACAATAAAAGGTCATATTTGCTATCTATGCTATCAACAATGCTGCTTATTTTGACAAGATAAATGATATGGACAATGAAACTAACCACTTCATAAAAAATAAAGGCAATTGCTATTAAGAAAGCGTAAATAATTAACATAATACCACCGATTATAGTTTTAACGGTTTAATCAAGAGTATACGAGGAATATAATGCTATTATATTATATCACTTTTTACGATAGCACACCAAAAAAATGTATATAGGGATTTTGCAAAACGAAAGCACTTGGCAAGCCGAAACACGCAAAAGGACTTTTGAAATATTTTGTTCAAACAGTCGATTTGCTTCTCTTCGCCCAGGCTATTCATCTCTAAGCTGCATTACGCTAATGTTTCAAATATTGCACCGCTATGGTTACCTGCGAACTGTAACTCTTATAGCTGGTAGAACCCCTAAATCATATGGCTTGTATGATTTTTTTATAAGTATCTATGATATAATTGGGATAGGACTAATGCATTTAAACATTAAAAATGGTCATAGGAAATAAACACCAACAAAAAAATAGAAAAGAGGATGAAAATGAAAGCATTTGAAGTGTACCCTTCTGAAAAGAAATTATTTAAAGACCGGATCAGTGGTGCTAACGTCTATCAGTTAACCTCTTATCTGGGGCATAGCCACCATGCGTATTTTACAAATAACGGCTGGTGGGATCAAAATAGACGATTGGTATTTTGTTCTGACCGTTGCAATGCAACTAACCTTTGCAGTATAGAAATTGAGAGCGGAGAAATAAGCCGTTTAACTGATTTTCCTGTAAATGCAAAGAGCAAGCCTGGATTTTCTAACGATGTAAATCCTACTCGCCCGGAGATATACTACACCTTGGATAATAAACTTTATGCTCTAGGGTTGGAAACATTAGAGCATCGGTTATTATATACTCCTCCAAATGGTTTCAAGGTGCACGGTGGACTTGTAGGCTCTGATGGAAAATATGTTTATAGCACAATACAGGAGGATTTATCCAATAGGGTTTATGCAAATCTTAGTGCTAGTTACATAGGTATGACGGAAACGTTTGAGGCTAAGCCTGATACTCGAATCATTAAAATTAATACCGAAACAGGAAAGAACGAAGAAATTCACCAAGATTATTGCTGGATAGGTCATGTCAATCCGTCTCCTACGAAGAGCAATCTTATCACCTTCTGCCATGAAGGTCCATGGTACATGGTTGATCATCGAATTTGGATTTTAGACGTGGAAACGGGAGAAATAACAAAAATTCGCCCACGCAAGGTAGAAGGCGAGCAAATTGGTCATGAATACTGGTTTACTAATGGAGAGCAAATAGGTTATCAGGTTCACCAACCTAATGGTGGTTCTCTATTTGGATATGTACGATATGATAATACTGGCGAAGTCGAGGCTCCATGCGTTCCTCTTCCAAGTCCTGATCACATTCACTCAAATGATTTCTCTTTGATTGTGAGCGACTCAGGAAGTAGCATTAAACTATATCGCTACAATGGGACAGGTTTTGATCCTGCAAGAGTCTTATGTATGCATGATGGCGGCTTTTTCCATGGGGGTCATCATCCACATCCAAGATTCACAGAAGACGGAAAGCAGATTCTATATAACAGTAATGTAAGTGGATACTGCAATATATATCTGGTAGATTTGCCTGAAGACGTGACAACACTTCCATATGTTGAGTAGTACGTAAAAGCGTGGTACTGCTCAATATATCAAAAACCGCATTCCATGCCGAATTATATTGATATGTGAAAAATAGAGAATAAAAGTTAATTATTGACATAAGATTTTATTTGCAATATCAAAGCATGCATAACATAATTCGACAAATTACAACAAAAATATCATTTTTTAAAATATATATGAAGCTTGTATAATAGATGGAGGGAACAAATGGAAAACCTTTCGCTATATTACATTACCCCATATTATCCCCGGAATCACGGTTTGCATTTTAATGAGCATTATTATTGAAATGAAACAGTATGATCTTGTAAAGATAATAACAGATGGTGGGCCAGGCTATTCAACAGAAACCATTACATATTACACTTTAACCCAAGCATTCACTGCAAACCGAATAGGATACTCATCTGCTGCCGCCACCTTATTAACATTGATTATTGCTGTTGCGGAATTATTTCAATCAAGGATTATTTCTTATTTGCAAAATCGCTAAAAGGAATATTTTTTTGCATCTTAAAATTAATAAAAAATTGTCCCCTGCATTCAACGTTCTGCTTTTTTAGAACTACATATCCTCTTTTTTCAAAGAACGGTTTTGCCGTGATGGAGACTGCTGTTGTAATGGTTTGAATGCCATTCTGCCAAATATATTTTTCAATATTATTCGTAATCAAAGTTGCAACACCGATTCCTTGATAATCTTTGTGTGTATATAAAAGGTCAAAATATCCTGTGTCATCAGCAACGCCAAAACCAATAATTATATTGTCCTTCTCCACAATGACAGAATAATTATTTGAGAGCCTTTTATCCCATTCATACAAATCCATATCCTTTGGTGCCCACGCATTAAGTTGAATTTCAGTATAATCTACAGAATTAACAGCATGAACGGTGCCGAAGAATAAGTCAACAATTTTCTTACAATCCTCGGAGCGGTATTCACGTATTATCATTTTTTCCTCCTTGCCCTCTAATGGATGTAAATATTTTTCATTTTCTCTTGATTCATATAGAGCACCCTTTATGTTCTGCTCAACGAAGAAGACACATAGAGACATATTTAGATATGTATAACATTTGAGAACGAAAAAGACAACCCCTAATTTTAAAAAGGAGCGAAAGGAAATATGGAATTTAATCCCTTTAGAAATAAAACATATAATTGTTTCCAGAATAATAT
>DASRMZ010000262.1:0-7346 GCA_035647675.1 Thermoclostridium sp.
GTATTATATATGAATTGTGAAACAAATGATTACTCATAAACCCAATTTGATTAATTAGGTTTTGTATGAAGATTGTCACAGCTTTTAGAAGTAGATATAAAAAGCTATGCCGTGAGCTACTCGGCAACGAATTATCGAGGATTCCTGCTTAGCATTCTAAAACTTTCTGAACAAAGCAAGTACTTTACCCAAAACTGAAAGATTGTCTTTGACGATTATTGGCTCATAGCTATCATTTTCTGGTTGTAAACGGAAATGGTCCTTCTCTTTATAGAATGTTTTAACAGTAGCTTCATCGTCTATTAGTGCTACAATTATATCACCATTTTTTGCAGTATTTTGCTGTTTAACTATTACCAAATCTCCGTCCATTATACCCTTATTAATCATACTGTCACCTTTGATTTTTAATATGAATGTGGTGGAGTTTTCAAGGTATTCTACTGGGACAGGAAAAGTATCTTCAATATTTTCAACAGCTAAAATAGGCTGACCTGCAGTGACCTTGCCTACAATGGGAACATTCTCAATTTCTTGTTTTGAAACATACCCCTCCATAGATTTTGTATTTTGGTCTACTACCTTTAGGGCTCTTGTTTTAGTTGGTTCTTTAACTATTAAACCTTTTTCTTCAAGAATTGTTAAATAGGAATGTACGGTTGATGTTGACTTAAACCCTACAGCTTTACATATCTCACGCACCGAAGGGGGATATCCCTTTTCTTGTACTTGTCTGTCAACAAAATCTAAAATTTGTTTCTGTTTATCCAAATTTTTTTGTCTCATTTTAATACCCCACAATTTTTTATTAACCTAATTATACCATGCCAAGAACAAATGTCAAACAAACGTTCGAAATATAACTATTCATTCCCCATTGATGTTACTACTCACAGGTTATTTCCATGAATAATCTTTAAGCAGAAAATTGTCTTTTTTATTATCTTTAAAATAATTGGGGTATTTTTCAGAAAGAATACCAATTTCCTTAACCAGTTTTGACGAATGCTCTAGAAAGAGTTTCCGAACCATTTGTATATTGTTTGAGGTGATGTTCTTGACCATTTGCCTGTGTTGTTCGATAACACCCTGAAAAATATTGCGATCCCAGATACTCATCAATCGCACTCTTCGGTAGTGGCCAGACATACTTTCTATAGTCTCCCAGCATAAATTTTTATCAATTGCTTCAAAAAACACATGATGAAACGCATCATCGTGCTGGAGGCAGGAGACATAATCTTGTGTTAGGAGTGCTTCGTCCTGCTTGTTAATGTATTCCATCAATCTATTAATGTGGCTTTCCTTATACTTTTGCATAAAGACAGTAACAGCCCTGACTTCTAAGCTTTGTCGCAAGAATAATTCTTCTTCTACACGCCGAATGTCAATCCTTGAAACACGGGTTCCTTTTTGAGGGATAACGTCCACAAGCCCATCCTTACCTAGTTTTATGAGAGCATCACGTACCGGTGTACGGCTCACATTTAATAACTCGGATATACTTGTAACATTTAGCAATTCTCCAGGTTTGAGCTTAAGATTAACAATATTCTGTTGGAGCATATAATAGACATTATCACCTATGTTATGTGCTGTTGGAATGGTGCTCATATTATCGAATATCATTTTTTCTCCCCATATTTAATAATTCTGCCACACTTACATGGTAAAAGCCTTTCATGGCGAATTCGTTTTTGTAAAGCTCGCTTAAAGTGACTACAATATGATAATATTATAAAAAAAGGTTTTGCACAAGTGAAACTGGATATCTTTAACATGCCAGCAAAACAGACAAACCCCTGTAATCCGTTGGTTTAATGGCTACAGAGGTTTGTTTTAATTTTCACTATTAAAGTCGGGTGTTACTGTTTATCCTTTTTGGTTTAGGATTGCCTCCCAAAGGCCATTCAGATAAGCCACGCCCAATGCTCGATCATATAGACCATAACCTGGCATGGATTGTTCATCCCATATTGCTCTGCCATGATCGGGTCTAATGATTCCATCAAAGCCAATGTCATAAAATGCCTTCATGATTTCATACATGTTAAGCGAGCCATCTGAAGAAAGGTGAGCTGCTTCGTCAAACTTCCCTTTTTCCAAATGCCTGACATTCCGCACATGTGCGAAATGAATTCTGTCCCCAAGAGTGCGGATGATATCGGGAATATTGTTCGCAGGATTAGAACCTAGGGAGCCGGTACATAGTGTAACTCCATTATAGGGGCTATCAACAAGGTTTATAATCTTTAGTAGTTTTTCTTTTTCAGTGACTATCCGAGGAAGATCAAAAACCGCCCATGCGGGGTCATCTGGGTGAATTGCCATTTTCACACCATATTTTTCACAGGTGGGCATAATAGCTTTGAGAAAATACTTCATATTTTCAAGAAGCTTTGTGCTATCCACGCCCTTATACGCTTCAAACAAAGACTTTATTTTTGCCATTCTTTCAGGCTCCCAGCCTGGTAAAACATATCCGTTGGACTTGGTATCCATCTGTTTAAACATATCAGTTGGATTTATTTGGTCGATAATTTCCTGGTCATATGACAATACCGTTGAACCATCTTCTCGCTCTTTTGCAAGATCCGAACGAGTCCAATCAAATACAGGCATAAAATTGTAGCACACCATATGAATTCCTTCTGAGCTTAGGTGTTTCAAGGTCTGAATATAATTTTCAATGTAAAGGTCTCTTTCAGGAAGCCCTATTTTTATAGCATCATGAATATTTACACTTTCAATTCCTAAAACTTCAAGACCATACTGTTCCACTTCATTTTTAGTAGCACGAACCCTTTCTGCGGGCCAGACCTCTCCAGCAGGCAAATCATAAAGTGTAGTAACAACTCCTTTAACGCCTGGTATTTGGCGTATATATTTTAATGGTACTGTGTCCACATCTGAACCAAACCATCTTAAGACCATTTTCATACTAAACACATCCCCTTCGAAATAATAAAGTTTTTTAATAATAAATATCTATAAGAATAATAGACACAACATATACTAACATACTAATATATCAGTTGCAATATGAAGTGCTCTCTTTTTTAAAATGTAGAGACTTGCATGGCAAAAGATATAGGGGTGGACGGTGCTGTTGCGCATACAGCCCAATGGTAACCGAAGGGATATAGCTTTAGAAAATGAAGAGCAGCTTGCGTTATAGCACAGCTGTAGCTCTAAATATGAAGGGAATAAAGAGTACAAAAAAATAACAAACAAATGTTCGAAAAAAGCATTGACAATTGAACATATGTTCGGTAAACTATATTTAGAACATATGTTCAATTATTATTTTCTTCTTTGGTTTTACTTCTCAGGTTTTGGAGGAGGGTTATAAAATGGTATATAGACTTAAAAACAAAAAAAGATTTTTTACTTTTATTTCTTTACTAATTATTGTTGTTATCCTGTTTATAGGCACCGTTTCATCAACGGGTAAGAATGCTATACAGGAGAATCAATTTATAACTGTGAGACAAGGGGATACTCTTTGGAAAATAGCAAGTAGCCATCGTGGTTCAATTGAGATTCGTCATTATATATACAAACTAAAAGAAGTGAACAATCTAAATGATGCAATTATTTATGCAGGTCAAAAGCTTGAGCTGCCATAGTTAAGTCACCCACAAACAAATATGGATGCATCGAAGGATTTGTAAAACTATTTGTTCAATCACCTCAGTAATTATCACAACTAGCATCTTCACAACTAATACCTAAAGTTCTTTCAATGCGTTGTAGGGTACAGTTCATAGATTCCTCACTACGTTCGGAATGACAAAGAGGTGTTATGTGAACTGTAGCCGATGTAGCATATTAAAATGATACAACACAATAAACCCTTGCTTAATATAGGAAGATTAAGCTATAATTTAGTTATTGAATAGTTGGTTAGGAGTGGTATTATGCTTATTAAACAAATTTCAATCTTCCTTGAAAACAAGCTTGGAAGGCTTGCAAAGGTTACCCGTATACTCGGGGAGAATAATATTGACATTTGCGCACTGTCGGTGGCAGATACAACGGATTTTGGGATATTAAGGCTTATAGTTAATCAACCTGATGAGGCAAAACAAGCTCTCGTAGATAGCGGATTTACTGTAAGTATTAATGATGTTATTGCCATTGAGGTGGAGGACAAACCAGGTGGTTTAGCAAAGACTCTGTCTATATTAGACAATAAAGGGATTGGCATAGAATATATGTATGCCTTTGTAGGAAACTCTAGTGCAAATAATGCATTGGTGATTTTTAGGGTTGAACAACCAGAAAAAGCGCTTGAAGTATTAAAAAATGAAGATGTGCACATTAAATCCCCGGGCGAGCTGTATAGGATATAGTCTTGCGGGGTTTATTATTCACATTATATTGTAATATAATATTCTATTTGGGGTGATTTTTTGAAAAAGAAATTATATCTTTCAGACAGCAACAAAGTTGTCGGTGGTGTTTGTGGTGGTATTGGCGAATACTTAGAAGTTGATCCTACAATAGTTAGGCTTATTTGGGTAATCATGTCGTTCTTTTTTGCAATTATTGGGGGAGCTCTATTATATCTAATAGCAATGGTTATAATACCTAGAAAATATAACGATTAAATGAACATTAACGACAAGTCATTACCGTTCAAAAAGAACTGAAGGGATGTAGCAGTACAATATGAGCAAGCATTAGCGGAATATAGCTCTTGCAAATGGAGCATAGTTTCCATTGGTGTATAGCTATATACTAAAGTATGGTCAATTTGTGGTGTTACATATTACATGTACCTTTGAGCAATATATTGAGTATGCACAAAGGTACATTTGCTTTTATTAAACACTTCGCTTTATAAAACACAAGGTTGATTGTTATACAGAAACATCCGAAAGTTCAATATTCTTATTTCTTTCCATTGCCCAGTCAATAGACCATTGATTTTCAAATAATAAAACCATGTTCTCATCTCTATCCAGAGCGAGAATTGTTGAGGACGTAAGGTTCAAATCGTGAGGATCTATATCAGACGACTTAAACCAGCGTGCAAATTTATGAGGCATTGTTGTTATTCTTAAATCGGAATTATATTCGTTGGTTAGCCTATGCTCCAGCACTTCAAATTGTAGTACACCAACTGCTCCAACTATAAACTCCTCTATACCTATATCCAACTGTTTAAAAACTTGTATGGTACCTTCCTCTGATAATTGTTTAATACCTTTAAGAAATTGCTTTCTTTTCATCATGTCTCTAGGTGAAATTCTCGCAAAGTGTTCGGCAGGAAAGGAAGGTATTCCTGAAAACATAGAAGAAGGCTTTGCTGTACTCAATGTGTCCCCAATACGAAAAATACCGGGGTCATAAAGACCCAATATATCTCCAGGGAAAGCTTGCTCAACAATCTCCCGTTCTTGTGCCATTATTTGTTGAGATTGTGAAAGTCTAGTGGTTTTATTATTATTGTTAAGGTAAACCTCCATTCCTTTTGTGAATTTACCAGAGCAAACTCGCAGGAATGCAATTCTGTCGCGATGGTTGGGATTCATATTAGCTTGTATTTTAAAAATGAAGCCATAAAAATCTTCACTATTTGGTTCTATTATTTGATCTCCAAAAATACATTCCCCGGGAGTAGGAGCCATTTGTAGAAATTCTTCAAGAAATGGGGCCACACCAAAGTTTGTCATTGCACTTCCAAAAAAGATGGGCGTCAAATTTCCAGACAATACATCTTGTAGATTAAAATCATCGCCTGCGATATTTAACAATTCAATATCCTCTATCAACTTAGAATAGTAGGGTTCACCTAAGAGCTCTTTAAAAATCGGATCTTCAACAGTTCCTCTACTTGATTCTACTACTGACTGGCCATGATTACCGCCTTTAAATAGTTCAACCTGCTTCATTTTTCTGTTATATACGCCTTTAAAGTCACCATTAATGCCAATTGGCCAATTCATCGGATAGGAGCGAATGCCAAGCACATCTTCAATTTCTTGCATTAATTCAAAGGGATCTTTAATAGCTCGATCCATTTTATTAATAAAAGTAAAAATGGGTAAGCCCCTCATCTTACAAACGTGGAACAGCTTTATGGTTTGAGCTTCAACACCCTTCGCACCATCAATGAGCATAACTGCACTATCGGCAGCCACCAAGGTTCTGTAGGTATCTTCACTAAAATCTTGGTGACCAGGGGTATCCAGAATATTAATACAATGATCGTTATACTCAAACTGCATAACACTTGATGTAACGGAAATACCACGCTGTTTCTCTATTTCCATCCAATCAGAGGTTGCATGTCTGCTGGTTTTACGTGATTTAACAGAGCCTGCCATATTAATGGCTCCACCGTAAAGTAATAGTTTTTCAGTTAGTGTAGTTTTTCCTGCGTCGGGGTGTGATATAATAGCAAAAGTCCTGCGTCTTTGAATTTCTTTTTCACTTTTCTTTTTAAAGTCTACCATATGGGTGTAGTTCCCTTTCTAATCAGTCAATGTTTTTGTCCACATAATCAACATACTTTGTATCTATATTTAGAATATGGCTAAAGAACCATTTTGCCAAAAAGTCTAAGGTGTCTGATATAACATCAAGCTGTTGATTATCAATATCTTGCATTGATATTTTGTCTATTTTATCAACAAAATAAAGGTGTTGCATACGATGGTCTTCATAATCAGGATAATTGAACTCTTTCAATTTTTCTTCTTCATATCCAAAATGGTATTTGGTATAATCCTTTAATTCATTAATAGCTTCAATTATGTAATCGTAATAATCCACAGAATCTCCTGCCTGTAGCATGTCTTGCAATTTACCAGCTATCTTTATTAATTGCTTGTGTTGTTCATCAATGGTTTGAATACCAATACTATAACTATCATTCCAGCTCCAACTAAACATCAATTATCCTCCTTAAATACTTATATATATTTGTGTAGCTTTAAGTTTGTATATGCACTTTTTATGTATTTACCCTCGTTAGATTGTAATAAATCATGAAGGATTTAAGTGCATACATATACTTTTTATGTTACAAATAAATTATTATTAAGTCAAGATATGTTTTTTATAAGGGATTTGTGATCATATATGATATTAGCGAAAGTCCCGACCGTTAGGCATGGTTGCCAATTCATACTGCTTTGAGATCATATATGATATTAACGAAAGGTATGATATAATATCCTCGGTAACGAGGATATTATACGCCTTCGGCGGAATTGATTCGCGTGCAAACTTTTCGGCTGAAGCCGAAACGCACATGCGCCATTATATCATGTAATTTCTTTGAAATTCATGATATAATAATTTGTCAAGAAATATTTGCTAAATGGTATATGCAC
>DASRMZ010000263.1:0-6376 GCA_035647675.1 Thermoclostridium sp.
TTCCTTTATATTTTGAGATATAGCTATGCACTAACGGAAACTACGCTTCGTTCCGCTGATGTTTTCCTTATATTGCATAGCTATATCTCCCCGGTTATTTGTGAACTGTAACGATTTATGGCTATGTCACCCCTGTGTTAATATAGCCATTTGTAAATAAGATAGGAATTTTTAACTTTTGTTATGTACTCTTGTGTTTCAGGAAACGTAATGGCTGTGGGGAAATCTTCATCCCTTGTTCCGAAGCTGCTTTGCATCCATCTTTGAACATTGCCGCCGCCGCCATTGTATGCGGCCATAGCTTTATCAATATCCCTGTCAAACATGTTGAGCATGGAATTGATATAGAACGACCCAAACTTGACAGCTATTTCAGGGTTTAATAAATCATCATTTGTAATATTAACCCCAAGCCGCTGTGCAATATCCTTTCCAGTGGGGGGCATAATCTGCATAAGCCCCAATGCTCCAGCGCTTGAAACGGCATCGTATCGGAAATGACTTTCTTCTCTTGCAACAGCCCAGATTAATTCTGGTTCAAGGTTATACTTTTGTGCTTCAACAGTGACGAACTCTTCAAATGCACGAGGATAAGATAACTCGTATCCTTTTATTGTTGGTGCATCACTTATGGATCGTATTCCCCATAAAACAGCATTGTAATATTCTTCTCTTTCAAGGTACCAGTCACCAAGAGCAAGCTTTTCTTGCAAATTTGTATCTTTTGAGCCAATGGCTACTTCTATTAATGCAGCATCAGCGTAACCATCCTTTTCATATTCTTCAGCCTTTATTAGAAAATCCGGCTTATCGTAGTATATTTTTTCTAGTTGTTGGAAAACAGGCTCCTGTCCAACCCTTTCCATCCAGGCGGGGTGCTGCGCAAGAACATCCTTTACATGCTGCAGCTCATACTGTGCTTGGCTATTACTTTGGCGACTGGCTAAAATATATGCTCTGTATGCTGCATCATCCTGATAGGAGCTAGTTGATTCGGCTATATGGGCGTATGCTTCAATAGCCTTGTCCACCATACCAGCCGCATCCCATATACGTGCTGCCCTCCACTTTGAAACGGCTTCATTGCTGCTGTTTAAAACCTCTGCAGCCTTCATTGTTTGCCCGCTATTTTGAAGTATAAGACCACGCCTGTAAGCTCCCTTTTCGCCAATGCTGGAATATATTTGTGCTGCGCTGGATGACTGACCTGCTGCCTCAAGGCAACGTGCATACCACCAAGCAACATCGGGATTTTCCGTGTCCATTTCATACAAGCGTTTATAGTAAGGTAATGCCCTCTTTAAATCATTTTGCCCAACAAGAGCTTGTGCATAATAGCTTATAAGTGTAGAATTTGGGCTAGTGATATTGTTGGTACTATTGGTGTTATCGTTATTGGCATTGTTGTCACCGGTATTGTCATTACTGGTGCTGCCGTCGGTATTGTTGCTACTGGTATTACCGCCACTGTTAATATTTTCAACAAGGGGAGCTAAAATCTCTTCAGCTGCTTTCCATTGCCTTTTATTAATATATGCTCCACCAATTTTTAAAGGCTGGGTGTTCAGCTCCGTCAACGCTTGTAATGCGGCATCTTCAGGTAATAGCTGTAAATACTCATTTTCAGCATCCTCCAATTTACCGCTTTCTTTTAAGTGCAGTGCAAAGTTAAAATGAACATTCTTTGTATAGTAAAGATTAAGAGCTGCCTGATAATATGTAGAAGCATCCAAACCCTTGCCATCATAGCGATATGCAAGCAGAATATTGGAATAATACCCCAATGCATTCTCTTGCTCGGTTAATAGCAAAATACGCTCATCAGCCACCTTCTGTGTGGTTGAATCCAACGCCGTCATTAACTCTGCAATGGTGGGTGGAACAACAGGTGTGGGAGTCACGGTAATGGTAGGGGTATTGAGTGAGCCTGTTTTTCCATTTGATACATCCCCTGATACAGGTCTACTTTCCATCCCTATGAGGTAAAAAAGTGTAACAACCAAAATAGGAATCATTATTAATAATATGATGAAAACTTTCTTTTTCAATATGTTCAAACCCTCTCTTAACTCTTTCAATGCATAGATAAACAGATCTAACAGGTTATAAATTTAGCAATTTTACTAAGCCCTTTGCAATGTATTCTCAATAAACATTAGCTGTACAATATATGTCGTCCAGATCTTGTACATACCACAAGTGGTACGTAGAATGTGTAACATTGCAAAATGCTCTGACTGGTTTTTTGTTTTGATATATTACTATTTTAGCATAAGATGAGTGAAAACATAAACATAAAGTGGCGGTTAGAAATATAAAAAAAGCATAAAATGATGGTTGGAAATGTAAAGGGAAACAAAAAGGGATAGATCTTTTGTGCGGTATGAAGAACACAAAAGAACCATCTCCCCGTGTACCCCGGTGTTATCTTACACAAAGGAACTATCCCCCTGTGTAAATTCGTTAGTCTCCTCGTATTATGAATCCTTCCTCCACCCCATCTGATAGTCAGCAGTTGGGTTCTCTGGTGGATGTATTTCGTTTACATTCATTTTTTCGATTTTTGTTTTTACTATAGATATAACTTTATTAATCAATAAAGTAATGTTGAGTTTCTTAACTTTTATATTGGAATTTTTAGCAATCTTATTTTTATAAATATGTGCATCCATAAAATATATCCCCTTTCAATCTGTCTCCTAATGTTTAGGTGATGTCCTTTTGGTTCGCTTACTCTTAATTTGATCATAAAAACATCACCTCTTTTATCATTTTCTTTTCTTCCTGTCTTCTTTTCTTTTTATTCTTTAATTCGTTTTCCTTTATTCTTGTCCTCGGATTGATAGTCCATTCATTCCTAATTTTCTTCATATAATCAAAGGTAGTCTTCTTTGTTTTCATCTTCCTCTTTCCTTTCCGAAAATAATAAGCATGGTTTTCAATCATTGCTTTTGTTGTTTGTGTGCCCTAAACCTTGAAAGTAATTCAAAGTCACTCCACAACCAGCTGCCATTCATCACAATGCTTCCTGTTTTTTTGCATCAAAAAAGCACGCCACCGCGTGCTGCTAATTTTATACTATATTAAGAATAATTCTTCAGCTTGGTTGCTTCAAGCGCACTGGAATAGCATCCCTATCTGTGCAATGGATAATTTGTAATATCCTAATTCCTTGTAGCAACAGACTTTGTATTCCAGTACCAAATATTTAGTTATTGAATAATCACCTTTTTCAATATTAATAACACTTATAACACTCCTTTCGTAGTTTATTTTAAGTCGGCACTTAATCCCATTTAATTATAGGAGCAACTCCATATTCAGTCAATATAAAGAATGGCTATAATTGAAGTCATCCCATCACCTACATCTTAGCTTATCTGAACAAGGTTATTTAGAGATAAGGGGATTCTTGGAATATTAGATTAAAAACAAATCTGTCGTTGTAATGGTTTGCCAATAATTAGGGCTACAATAAAATTAGTCTTTTGAGCTTTTTTTTATTGAATATTGTACTACAATGTGGTACAATATATTTGATGAAAGGAGAGATATTTATGAGCACAATTACAGTTAGATTGAATAGTGAAGAAGCTAGGATTTACAAGGAGTATGCTGAATTCAAAAATATTCCTCTATCAACCTTGATGAAGGAAGCTTTAGAAGAAAAGATTGAAGATGAGATTGACTTAAAGGCAATTTTGGCTTATGAAGAAAGACTGAAGAATAATGAAGTAGAATATATCTCCTTTGATGAAGTGAAGAAAAGGTTAGAAAACCAAAATGAAATATAAAATTATATTTGACAAAAATGCAGACAAACAACTTAAAAAAATAGATACCACGCAACAAAGAATTATAGTTAACTGGATAGCCAAAAATTTAGAAAATACTCATGACCCAAGAATTTTTGGTAAATCTCTAAAAGGTAATTTAATGGATTATTGGAGATACAGGGTGGGTGATTATAGAATAATTGCTGAAATAAATGATGATGAGGTTAGGATATTAATAATTGAAATAGGTCATAGAAAAGACATTTATAAAAAGCTCTAATTTAATTGAGCTTTTTTCTTTTTCAACTAAGAACTTAATGAGTGTCTGCAGGAAGACAATGGCGAAATTAACTCCCACAAATGAAAAGTGGTTTCCGTTATCTTACACCTACATATCGTAACGTAAACTATCCCCGCACGTTAGACTATGCTATAATCGATTAACACAAAAGAACCTTCCCCACGTGTTACACTGTATTATCCACATGTATTTTTTATGAGATTCCGTATGCAAAAGATTGGCAATGTCAAATATTTACCTATTGTTTTCATTGTAATATTAATTACTTTGGCTTTAGGTACTCAGGATATATCAGCAGCTCCACATGAAAAAAACGTCATGATACTGCATCAATATTCTGAAGAATATCCTTACCACAAACTGTTTAATGACTGACGTATACAACAAACTATTAGCAGCAGAATCGCAGACCGCTGAAGGAAATTTAGTGTCTGCAGATGAATCCCTTAAAAAAGTAAGGGAGAAGTATATGGCACCCTAAAAATGCTCCAATAAATAGGTATCCCCAACTTTTCCGCATCATCTATTGACTTTGCAGCATCATAAAAATCACTCATTAATACTTCATTGTTCCTTCACTTGCCTATCTCCATATCCCCGTATATCGAACCCACTTGGTTTTTGGAAAACCCTAAGACCAAATTCCGGTGCAACTGCGAATATGTGGTCAAATATGTCGGCTTGAACAGTCTCATGGTAAACCCATCGTATATCGCTTGTGAAGCAATAAATCTCCAAAGGCAAGCCATCCTCACCCGAGGCAAGCTGTCTGACCATTGTTATCAATTCTTTATGAATACCAGGATGATTTTTCAAATAATTTTGAATATAGACTCTAAATGTTCCTATATTGGTTAAACCACGCCCGTTCACTTTGCTTTCCCTGTTGATATTATGTTCCTTATTGTACTCTTCAATCTCTGCTTCTTTACTTTCAATATATTCAGTTAGGTAATGGATCCGTTTAAACCTCTCTAGCATCTCTTCTGTGCAAAATTGGATGCTCGCAGTATCAATATAGACTGAGCGCTTTATGCGTCGCCCACCCGTCTCCTGCATGCCCCTCCAGTTCTTAAATGCATCGGAAATAAGTGCATAGCTTGGTATCATTGTGACTGTTTTGTCCCAATTATGTACTTTTATAGTGTTCAACGAGATCTCAATTACGTCGCCATCTGCATTATACTTTGGCATCTCAATCCAATCACCTACACGAATCATATCATTACTCGACAACTGTATTCCTGCGACAAACCCTAAAATGGAATCTTTGAAAACTAGCATAAGCACTGCCGAAAGCGCACCAAGACCACTTAAAAGCAGTAGTGGATTCTTATCTATTATGATGGCAATCAGTGTAATGCCTCCTACAATGAAAACAACAATTTTCACTACCTGTATAAGACCTCTTATTGGTCTTGTTTTAGAAATCTCAAAGTTACTATAGATGACGATCGACGCATTAAGAAGCGAATTCAAAGCTGAAATACCTACAGCAAGCATATAACAAAGAGCAACTCTCTCAATAAAGTCTTTGTAATCCGAGAATGATGATGCAAAGTAGTAAATAATAATAGCCGGTACAATATGTGATATTTTGTTAAACACCTTGTGTTCTAAAAGAATATTGTCCCATTTGGCCTTTGTTTTTTTGACTATGTTTGTAATTAAGCGAAGAACAATTTTTTTTGTGACATAGTTTGCCACCACACAGAGCAGAATAATCAGAATAACCAGAATAATTGCAGACAGATAATTTGACCCTTTTTCACCCATCCCGTAACCTATTAATAATTCTTTTATAAATTCCATATTTAAATTTATATGATATAGCAGGCAACTAAATCACATATTCCCCTCAAATTTCTACTCTTAGTATGCGCTTGACATAGAATGCTGTATGTCGTGTGTTGTAGATACAAGAGCTTACTTCTGTTCACAAGCGCTGCTTTGCCTGACGTAGATTATTGTTTGTCACAGATACAAAAGCATCTACTTGTTCAACCAGTATTGTTATGCTCGTAGGTTATTGTATATCATAGGCTGTTTTGGTAGATAGCTTTGCAATATGAAAAAGTATTCATAACATATCATAACACCTTGACCCGTGATGAATCAAGTGCTAACACGAGATGGATCTTATTTAGTATATAGCATTTGTATATAAATTCGATGAATCAGGTTCTAATATGATATGCGAAATGCAATATTATCTTCGCTATTTCTACAACACCATTAAATACATCTCTAAACGCTCATTAAGATATCTTGCAAACAATCTTTTGTCCCTGTTCTTATT